>JAESQQ010000805.1 GCA_016765095.1 Planctomycetota bacterium
CGCCCGCAGGAGGGGGTAAACCCCTCCCCTACGAAAGCAATGGGGTGCACCGCAACTTGTGACGGGCAGCACTAGTAACTGACGAGGCTGTGGATTTCGACGCCGTCGAGCTTGGCGCGACCCTCGAGGAACCCGAGCTCGATCACGACGCTGCAGCCCACGATCGTGGTCCCCAGTCCCTTGACCAGTTCGCACGCTGCGGCGAGCGTCCCGCCGGTCGCGAGGAGGTCGTCCACGATCACGACTTTGTCCTCCGGCCCGACCGAGTCGACGTGGGGTTCGAGTGTGTCTTCGCCGTACTCGAGCGCGTAGCTGACGCTGACTTTCTTCCAGGGCAACTTGCCCGGCTTGCGGATCGGGACGAACCCGACCCCGAGCCGATCGGCGAGCGGGGTCCCGAAAATGAAGCCGCGCGACTCGATCCCGATCACCTTGGTGATCCCCGCCTCGCGGTAGGGAGCGGCCAGGGCGTCGTAGATCTTCGACATGGCTTCGGGGTTTGCGAGGATCGGCGTGATGTCCTTGAACACGATCCCCGGCTTGGGAAAGTCGGGGACGTCGCGGATCAGCTCGTTGATCACGGTTTCGACCATGGGGAGGCCTCCTGAGGGGGGCAGCCTACCGCGAGGCGTGCCGGGTGGGAACGCTGCTCGGTGTTGGGTTCCTGGCCCATTCTCTTCCGGCTGTCGAGCCCCCTCGCGGAGCAGGGGCTCAGGATGTTCAGACGCCAATCCGAGCGGGCCGAACGACGGCAGGACGAGGCCTGGGTCCTCCCCGGCGCTCTGGAAGAAGCCCTAGTTCGGCCCCGCACCGGACGGTGCGTATCGGTTGATGGTTTGCCCAAGCCGGGTTCCGCTTCACCTCGCGAGCTGAACGACAGCCGATACGGGCAAGAGCAAAAAATCCACCGCCGTGCTCATGGGGAGGTCCAAGAAAGCGAGTGCTTTCAGCCACCACGGTCCACCGAGTGCTATCCCGGCGTCATATTGGACCCCTCCAAAGACATGCGGACCCCCTTCCGGTGCTCCTCGGAACCCAAATCTCCCGGCGTCGACGACGCTCCCGCAGCCCACCAATGCAGAGATTGCCAACACCGAAGCAACTCGAGCGATCCGGTATCGATTTGCCATAGACGCCCCCCGCAGTTCATTCGCAAACCTGGTGCCGACCTAACTCCGTGCGCAGAGTAGAGAGAGTGGGAGCTTCCGTTCAGTATTCGACGTCGCGCGGACAAGCCTTCCACACCCGCACTTCATGAGTCCTGGGAGGGAGAGAACACGCCCGTGGACCACGGCTGCGAAGGCGTCCCGAACAAAGCAGAAGAAGAGAGTGGGCCAGGAACCCCAGAAGCCAGGAAGGAAGAAGGAGGAGAGAAAGAGAGATGAAGCCTAGGGGGTCGTCTGGACCCGGAGCACGACTTCAACGTCCCGCCCGCCCTCGATCTGCACCCGGACGGGGTCCACGCTAAGGCCTGAGACGCCGAGCTCGCGCGCGAGGAGCGAGAGCTGCGTCGCGCCAAGCGTCAGCTCATACTCGCCGTCGTAGAAGGGGGCGAGCGCGAAGCTCCCTTCCTTGTCCGTCCGCGAGCGACGGTTTACAGATCCGCTCGTCGAGCGGGCGGAGACGCGAAGTCCGACGAGCTTCGCGGCGTCGATCCCCGTGATTCGACCTCGGATCTTGGCGGGGGCGTAGACCGTTAAGGCGAGCCCCTCGCGTCGCGCGCCCGGCTGGACCTCGATCTCGTGGCGACCGACGAGCTCGCCCTCGGAGCGCGAGCGACGACGGAGGTAGAGGACGTAGCTCCCTGGGGGGAGGTCCTTGAGCTGGAAGTTGCCCTTCTCGTCGCAACGGGTGTAGCCCTCGGTGTCCTCGCCTTGGATCGCGTGGACTTCTGCTCTGACGGGGTTCCCTTCGCCGTCGAGCACTTGCCCCGATATCTGGGCCCCGAGCGTCGCGGTCAGGTCTCGCCGCGTGATACCGAGGCCGACTTCGAGCTCCTCCTCGATCAAGTCGCCGCGGCTATTGGGAGGGCGGGCCGCGATTCGATAGACGCCCGGGTAGAGGCCCTTGACCTCGTAGTTCCCGTTCTCGTCGCTCTCCGCGTCCCGGCGGACGCGGCCGGTGGTGCTTCGGACTCGGATCCGCCATTTGGCGAGCGGGTTTCGCGCGGCGTCGGTCAGGGTCCCGCGGATCTTCCCGCCTTCGTTGAGGGTCAGGTCGAGGGGCCGCTCCAGTCCCACGTCGATCCGCGTGGAGACACGGACGGTCAAGGAGCGGTCGCGGCTGCGCACGAACACCTCTAAGGGTCCTGGCGAAAGGTCAGCGAGGGTGTATTGCCCCTCCTTGTCGCTCATGGCCTGACGGAGGGACTCGCCGGCGCGGAACGCGAACACGGCTGCCCGGCGCAAGGGCAAGCCGTCGACTCCGCGCACGACACCGCGCAGCGACCCCGAACGCGAGAGGCTGAAGCTCGCGACGCCTCCGCGATTGACCGTCACGGGGACTTGGATCGAGTCGCTCACGAAGCCCTTCGCCTTCGCTTCGACAGTGTAGGTCCCAGCGGCGAGCCCCTCGAGACGGAATCGGCCCTCGGCGTCGGCCTTGCCTTGGGAGGAGTCGCGGTTTCGCCCCCAGGTTCGGATCGAGGCGCCCGAGACTCCCTCCCCCTCGAGGTCAACAACTCGCCCCACCAGGGCGGCGCCGACCGTGAGCTGAATGGGGTCGGGCAGCTCGAACTCGAGGGCTTCTCCCTTCTCCCGCCACTCAACTCCCTTGGCAGGCGCGAGATCAGGGGCACCTTTGGGCGGTCGGGCGCCGATCCAGGCCTCGCGACTTGAGAGCTCGATCCGGAATCGTCCCAGCGCGTCGGTCGTCGCAGAGGGACCTCGCCTTCGCGAGCGACGGGACTGGGCGTTGACACGAGCGTCGGCCACGGGCCGCCCCTGCGGATCCACGACCAGGCCTGTCAGCACGATCTTGGGGGCCGGCTTCCGCTTGCCGCGTCGGCGCCTCTCTCCCCGTTTGGGACGGGCGCTGCTCGGGACGGGGCTGGTGCTGGCTTGAGGGGTGGCTTGAGGGGTGCCGGTCGGCGTAGCCGCAGGGCGGGCGCTCTGACTCGGCCTCGCGGGTGTAGACGCGCGGGCGTGAGCGCTCTTCGCTGGGGCGCCCTCGAGACGCACGCCGGGCCCCTGGCTCGACTCCTGGGCGGAGTCTTCGTCTCCGAAGAACGCCGCCAGCAAGCTGATCAGGAGCAGCGCTCCCAAAGCCAGCCCAGCTATCGCGATTCGCTTTGACACGTGCCCCTCCCCGAGGCAGCTCTCCGGTAGCGGTTTAACGTGCGTGCTGGGCAGCCGTTGGTCAAGGCTGTGTCACAGGTCGGGCGTCTAGCGGGACTGGCTGCCCGCCTCGAGCCGCTCGCGAGCTGAGAGCCAAGCGGGATCCTCGGACTCCAAGAGCGCCTCGTCTCCTTGGGCGATCGCCCGGAAGGTGATCTCTCCCTCGGGGTCGTCGAGCGCTCCGGTCGCGCACTCGAGGAGCGTCCAGCGGTTCCCCTCGACTTGGGCCGCCAACACGACGCGAGCGCGGCTGCAGCCGCGCTCGTTCATCCACTCCGCTATGTCTGGGTGGTGCTCGAAGCCGACTTCGTCGGCCTCCAGCCAGGCGCCGTCTGACACCTCAGCGAGGGGTGCAGCCCTTGAGGGCTTCCTCGAAGGCCGAGTCGTCGAAGTCGCCGGGGTCACCGATCCCGAACAGGCCAGTCACCATAGTTCCCCCCGAGGGGTCCTTGAGCTTGACGTAGATCCGCTTGAGCTCGGTCCCGTTGGTGTGCTTGCAGGGAATCTCGATTCCCTTGAACACCTTGCCGTCGACTTCGATCTTGATCTGCTTGGAGTCGCCGGTGTCGGTGATCACCATGGCTTCGGCCGTGGGGAGGCTGACGCCGAGGGCCTGCATTTGAGGAGCGAAGGGGCCCACGATGCTCTTCCAGGCCAGCATGTGCTCTGCCTGGGGCTGGCCCTGGCTCTGCGGCATTCCGACAGCGATTAGGGTCAGCTTCTTGGCGTCTTCGGCGTTGGCGACGAAGACGACCTTCAGCGGGATCGGGCTCGTGTCCATGGAGAACAAGGGCTTGACCGAGGCCGGGAGGGTGCCACCGACGGTCTCGGTGTAGCGAGCCGTGGTCTTGGGCCCGTCCACAGACGCGATCCCCTGCGACCAGATCATGCTCCCGCCACAGAACAAGACGATCAACAGGCCAAGGAGGGCACAGCAGCCGAGCCCAGCCTTGAGGACTGGGTTCATGCCCTTGGATGGTTTCTTGTTCACGGGAGTGCTCCTTCAGGGCCCTTGTGGCCGCCAGCGGGCGAGGAGTCTACCTGCCCTGGCGACCTCTGTCGCGGTGATTCGTGTGGGCTCGGCTCAGCCGACCGGCGCCGAATCAAGGGCTCTGGCCGCGCTCGCGAAGCGCTCGACGATCTCGGCCACGGACTCGACGGCCTCGATTCCCTCGACGCTCTTGCCCGCCTGGAAGTAGTCCTTGTAGTTCATGCCCTGGAGGCTGGCGCGCTTGAGCTGCCACACCGACTGGAGCATGTAGAGCGCTCGCATCATGTGCTTGGTCCGGCGGCCCTTGAGGAGCCGGCGTCCGAGCCAGCCGGCCTTGGTCCCGACCTTCTCTATGTAGGGGGTCTTGATCACCGCCACAGGAACGCCCGAGATTCGATCGGTCAGCACGATGTCTGCGGCTTTGGCTTTGACGATCGCGGCCTTGTAGTCGGGGTGGGAGCCGCACTCTCGGCTGGCAATGAAGCGAGTCCCCATTTGGACCCCTGCGTAGCCGCTCTGGAGGGCCTGGGCGTATTCGGCGGCGGTCCCGATCCCGCCCGCGCAGATCAGGGGCACCCCGAAGTCGACCAGCTCTTCGTAAAGCTCGGCGGGTGACTTTCCGCCCGCGTGGCCGCCTGCCCGTGAGTTGACGCAGATCAGCCCCTCGGCGCCGCGCTCTAGGGCTCGCTCGGCGAAGCGTCGCTCCGTGACGTCGTGGTAGACGACGCCGCCGACTTCCTTGGCTCGGTTGACGACCCACTCGGGGTCCCCCAGCGCGGTCACGAAGAACCGGACGCCCTCTTCGATTGCGATATCGACCCAGTGGCGCATGCGATTCTCGTAGGCCTTGGCCGCCTTCTCGACGAGCACGTTCAAGCCCACGGGGCGGCCCCCCGAGAGCTCCCGAATCAGCCGAAGGCCTGCGCGGAAGTCGTGGCCGTAGACGTAGACCAGCGAGTGGGGCTGGATCACACCGATCGCGCCAGCGGCCGAGGCCGCCGCGACCAGCTCCGGGTTCGAGCAGGGATACATGGCCCCACACAGGAGCGGGACGTCGATCTCGAGTCGATCGCTGAAGGGGGTCGAGATCCGAGGGGAAGGCGCGGGTTCGTTCACGATCGCACTCTCGCCAAGCTGACCCGCCGGAGCAAGCGTGGCGAGGAGTCGCGTCTCGTGCCACAACAGGGGCAGGAGTCCTTATGCGTTCTTGCCTCCTGGTCTTGGGACTGATTCTCGCCACCAGCGCCGCCGCTCAGGCCGGCGAGGCGGGCAAGACCGCCGTTCAGCTCCTCACTGAGCGGGACTATCGCGCGCTTGGAGCGCACCTCGACAAGCTCCGCCGGGGAGGTCGAGAGGCGGGGCGTTGGGTGACTAGGCTCGAGGCCGAGCTTGAGGGCATGATCGAGCAAACCTCAGAGCCCAAGTCCCTGATTCGCTACGCCAACGAGTGGTGCCGCAAGAAGCCACGCTTGGCCTGGCCGTTCTTGATTCGCGCCGAGCTGGCGCTCGCGCAAGCCTGGCAGAACCGCCGCCAGCGGGGCTCGCGGGAGCGCGGAAGCGGGACCGACTGGCTCGGCTTCGCTCGCAAGGACCTCGAGTATGCGGCGCGGATGCGACCCTCGCTCGCGATCGTGTTCTCGAGACAGATCGGGATCATGAGCGTCGCTAACGACTCGAGCTTCGCTGCGATGCGGGCTCAGCGACGCGCCCAGAAAATGGACCGGGGCGACGTCACAGCAGCGCTCGCCCTCGCGAACTTCCTGCTCCCCGAATGGAACGGGTCGCACCGGGAGGCGCTGGACTTCGCGGAGGAATACGTCCAAGACGCGCCGAGCAAGCCGGCACGGGAATACGTCCTCCTCTGGACTCATTCCCAGCTCGCTGACCGGACCTACTTCCGCGACAAGCGGCGGAAGCGCAAGGTCGAGCGACTCGCCTTTCGGCTCGACGCCAACTTCCCCAACGCCTGGGAGACTCACGTCGCCATGGCTCGGATCCAAGAAACGGTGCGGGCTTGGAAGCCCTTCGCGGAGGCCTCAGGACAGCGGCCCGCCTCGGCCACGCCCCCAGCATGCGACGGGCAGCGGACCTCGCCGAGCGCGGCGAGCAGGGCTTCTCCAAGGATCCGCAGACGGCCTACGAGTGGCGCTCGCGTCTCGCTCGCAAGGGCGACACCGCGGCCATGGTCTCGCTGGGGCAGCAGCTCGCGAAGGGGCACGGCGTCGCCAAGGACGAGAAGCAGGCCTTGACTTGGTTCCAGCGCGCCGCCCGTGACGACGCTCCCGCCGCCCACACCGCGCTCGGAGTCGCCTACGCGGAGGGCAGCCACGGCGCCGAGCGAGACCTCAAGCTGGCCCGTCGCCACCTCGAGCGGGCTCGCAAACTCGGGCAGGCGGAGGCGAGCTTTCGGCTCGGACAGCTCCACAACCGCGGGGTCTTTGGCACTCGCGACGCCAAGTTCGCGACGGAGCTCTTGGTCGAGGCCGGCGAGCGCGGCTACGCGGCCGCCTGGCTCTACCTCGGACGGTGCTACGAGGCCGTCTCGGCTCGCAACGCCGTCTACTACTACCGGCTCGGGTTGGAGGCAGGAGACGAGGAGGCGAGCCAAGCGCTCTTGCTCCTGCTCCGGAAGCGGCCTGAGTTTCGCGAGGACGACGACCCGCGCGAGGTCATTGACCCAACCCGAAGGTAGGACGCGCGCGGCTCCGCCCGTGGCGCCTCAAGAGGAGCGACGCGCAGATTCGGAGACGAGGGTTAGTCCCAGCGTCATGGTTGTGTAAGCCACTGGGGCCAAAGGATCTACGTCGTGTCCGTTCGGACACAGACCATCCTTCCAGTTTTGGAATGTGGGCGGTGGAGGCGGCGGATAACTCCTTTCGGGGAGGGCCCAGACCTCCGGTTCGGCAGTTGCTCCCGTGTCCTCGTGAAGGGGTCCGCGTTGGCGGACTCGAAGGCGATCGACTCTCGGTTCTCGGAAGGGATCGAGGCGAGATCGAAGGCTCTCTCTGGCTGGCTCTCTCGCGGAGTCCGACTCTCTTCCCCGCCCGCGTCTCCTTTCTCGCAAAGGGTGCGGGTGGTTTCTCGCAAAGGGTGCGGGTGGACGGTCGGCGGCGCGCACGTCGACTGGAGACTAGGAGGACTCTTGAACTTGATCACGCGTAGTTTGGTGCCCGCCCTGGCGGCCCTCCTCGTCGCGACCGCTCCGGCGCTCGCCAACGACTTCATTAGCACCAACACCAGCGACTGGTATCGCTACCGCAATGCCCAGAGCAACCAGGAGGTCACGAGCCGAATCGTGCAGGACCTCGGTGGCTGGCGCCTCTGGGATCAGTTCGGGGGCATGGGTCAGACCTGGGTCTACACCGGCGACGATCACGATTGGACCTATATCTGGAACGGTCAGACCTACAGCCTGATCGGCAACCTCTCGGGTGCCACGGGCCAGAGCCGCTCGATCGACCTCCCCCCCTGCCTGACCGGGAGCGCGACGATCGCCCAGCGCGGCGTGAGCCTGACGACGCCCGCCGGAACCTTCCTTGACTGCACCGAGCTTCGCTTCCAAGGAGGCAACTGCGCCGACGCCGGCGTGACCTCGATCTGGTTCGCGAAGGACGTCGGGATCGTGCGCTGGAGCGAGCAGAACTTCGTCGGCGAGCAGACCTACGAGTTGAGCGCGGCTCAGGTCGACGGCCGTCAAATCACGGGCGCTCCGGCCCCGACGACGACGACTCCTGCTGCGTCGAGCCACGCGGTGGCTCCCGCCGAGCACGAGCGAATGGAGTCGATCCTCTGGGGCTGCGCAGACACCTACCTCGTCCTCGACACCTACGAGGACGCACTCGCCGGACTCGCCGGCTCAGGCGTCATGAGCGACGTGACCGTCGGGACCCAGGGCGTCGCGAGTCAGCTGCGCTACGACTTGGTCCAGGCCAACGTGCCCCTCGACGACGTCGAGATCTACGTCGCCGACCTCGACACGGTCTGGATGCGGGACTACGGCCCGGTCATTCTCCGCGACGGCGCGGGCAATCGTTCGGTGGCCGACCTGGAGTACTACCCCGGCCGTGACAACGACGACGCGTTCCCTGCGGCCTACGCCAACTGGCGCGGCTGGAGCGTGACCGACGTCCGCGTCGGCTACGAGGGTGGCAACTTCATGACGGACGGACGCACGACCATGATGTGCAGCACCGGCGTGCAGAGGTTCAATCGGGACCTGAGCCGGAGCCAGATCGAGCGCGAGTTCGGCAAGTTCGGCTACGGCCAAGTCGAGTGGTTCCGGCCTCTGATCGACGAGGGCACGACCCACGTCGACATGTTCATGCGGATCATGGACGACGGAAAGGCGCTCGTCTCGCGCTACCCGAGCTCGCACCGCCAGAGCGTGGTCTGTGACGAGGCCACCCGGAAGCTCCAGGACCTGGGCTACCAAGTGACACGTGTCGACGCGGATTACGCCTACGACGAGTACGCCACCTTCAGCAACAGCGTGCTCGCCAACGGCATCGCGTTGGTCCCCCAGTACGACAACGCGGCCAAGAACCGGGCTGCCCTTCGCGCATACGAGAGCCTCGGCTACACGGCGGTTGGGATTCGCTCCAAGTTGATCATTCGATACAGCGGCGCGACGCACTGCGTCGCCATGCAGATCCCCACCGGCAACTAGTGAAGCCGGCGGTCGTGGCTCTGGTCGTGGCCGTCGTGTTCGCGGTCGGCGTCGGCGTCGGGATGGCGCTCAAGGGCGGAACCCAGCCCTCGTCCCCTGCGGTTGCCCATGGATCTTCGTCCGCCAAGTCCGGTCCAGCCGGTGGCTCGCGAGTCTTGCCTCCACCTCCGACCCGTCGAGCCTCCGGGGCGCTCGCGGCGCCGAACGGACCGGCGCAGAAGACTGTGCTCCCTCCTGCGTCACGGGGGACCTCTTCGAACAGAGACGCCGGGAATCCGGACGGCAATCCGCATCGGGGCCCGGGGGCGATCCCGCCAGTCCCTCCTCCCGCGCTCCCTTCGAGCGCCCTCGCCGAAGCAGACCGAATCCGTCGCGAGCGTGAGGCGCGCGGGGGCCGCGGCGGCGGTCGCGTTACGACGCTCGTCGAGTCCTCAAACCCCGTCGAGCGAGAGAGACGCAACACGGCGAGGATGAAGAGCTGGGAGCGTCGCCTCCAATACGAGACCGACATTCGCGTTCGGGGCCTGCGGGCCTCGGTCGGGTTGACCGCCGCCCAGGAGAAGCAGCTCCGCGAGATCCTGGACAAGGAGATCGCCGTTCGAATGACGATTGTCGACGAGCACAGGCTCAAGAAGTTCTCGAACACGACCTTCGACGAGAAGGTCAAGGCGAACTACGCCGAGGCCCAGTTGAAGCTCGAGGCGCTCTTGAGCCCCGAGCAGTTCGCCAAGTACGGCCAACTCAAGCCCCGCGAGCAAGTCCTCCGCGACGACGTCAAGTAGCGGGCTCGGGCTCGGGCTCGGGCCCAGGCGCCGCTTGCGGTGCGCCGCGATCGCAGAGCCATACGCTCGCGCCGAGCACGGCGAGGGTTCCTATCGCCAGCAGGCCGTAGGGGCGCAGGTCCTTGACCGCGAAGTGGAGCAGCGCGAGGACGGCGAACAAGGCGAGCACACCGCGCGCGCGCCGAGCCCCGAGCGCGGCGAGCGTGAAGAACGCGACCACGTGGTGGTGGTGCCAGGCGACGGGCGCGACCAAGAGCGGGACCCCCCACAGGAGCCCGTAGCTCGTGAGGTCCAGCCTCCAGCCGGCGCGCACCAAGGCCCCCACGACCAGGAGCGCGAGGGCTCCAAAGGCTAGCCAGAGCGGAGCGCCTTCGAGGTGGCGAGCGGCCAGGGAAGTCAGGGCTTGGTTGTTGGGCACGTGAGAGAGGTTAGAGGTCATGTTCATGGCGCCGGGATCCCTCAGCGGGCGGACGATCATGTGATCCCCAAAGTGGGCCAAGGACGAGGCGGTCTCACCGGGCCCCAGGAAGGGCAGCGGGAGGATCACGAGACAGAACACGAGGCCGAGGGCGGCTCCCCCCACCGCTCGCCAGCGCCGGGCGAGGACGAGCCCTGCGATCACGAGGAGCGGAGTCAGCTTGATCGCAGCGCAGAGCGCCAGGAGCGCGCCGGCCCGGACGTCGCGCCCGCGGTGGAGGTCGCGCCAGGCGAGGAGACCGAGTCCGAGCAGGATCGGGCCCACCTGACCTCGAAGGAGCGCGCTGAGCGTGGGAAGCGCGACGAGGAGGAGCGGGAGCCAGACTTCCCACCTCAGGCGCTCAGGTCGACCCGTCTGAGCCTGAGGCGCCTCGCGGTCGGAGGGTGACGAGGGGGCGACTTCAGCGCCGTCTGAGTCGAGCGCTGCCTCCGGTTGGCGGGACCAGACCCAAACCCCGCCCGCCATGACGCCCAAGCTCAGCAAGCACCAGAGCCCAGCGCTGACCCGGAGCGGGAGGCTGAGGAGGGGCGCGGTCAGGACGGCTAGGGTCGGCGGGTAGACGTAGGGCCAGTCGCGGGAGCTGGTCGCGAGCAGCGGGTCCTCGCCAGCCATGACCCGCTCGGCGCCTGCGAGGTAGACGGGGAGATCCGTGCGCTGGGTGGGCCCGGCTCGATAGACCGTGTCGGCCACGACCGCAGCCAGGGCCAGGATCAAGGCCGCGATCGCAGCACGTCGCTTGAGCGCTGGCGTCATGCGGGCCCAAGCAGGGTTGCGAGAGGAGCGGATCGAGGCACGGGCGCATTCTGACCGAGGCGGGCGCGCCTGGGGTGTTCGCACGAAACCGGCGGTGTTCACACGAAACCAGCCCCCTCGGCGAGCCAAGGGGGCTGTATTGACCCGCGGGCCGTCTTGGACCCACTGATCAGCGGTCTGGGGCGACTAGTGCTGCCCCTCACAAGTTGCGGTACACCCCATTGCTTTCGTAGGGGAGGGGTTTACCCCCTCCC
>JAESQQ010000806.1 GCA_016765095.1 Planctomycetota bacterium
CGCGGAGAAACCCGACGACGACGTCGCGGAGAAACCCGACGACGACGTCGCGGAGAAACCCGACGACGACGTCGCGGAGAAACCCGACGACGACGTCGCGGAGAAACCCGACGCCGGCGGCGCAGAGAGCCCCCTCGACGAGGCCCCCTCTCAGGGGTAGGCAGCGCTGGTGACGCCCCCCCACGCAGCCGGCGCAGCCCCTAGGGCTGGCTGGCGATCGCTCCCGGGCTCCGCCTGAGCGAGCCCGCCCCAGACCCCGAGCCCGAGTCGGAGCCAAGCTCCGGATCGGAGTCCTCGATCGGCGGCTACCGAGCCGCGCGATCCTTCCGGCATGAGGTGTGGCTGCTCCTCCTCCTAGCGGGACCCGTCGCCATTGCGCGAGTCAGCAACCTGACCATGGGCCTCGTCGACACATGGATGGTGGGTCGCCTTGGCGCAGCCGAGCTCGCCGGCGTCGCGCTCGCGGACGCCTGCTTCTTCACGTTCATGGTGTTCACCGTCGGGATCGTGCGCGCCCTCGACCCTCTGATCTCGCAAGCTCACGGAGCGGGCGACCCAAAGCGCTGCGCCGCGAGCTGGCGCGGGGGGCTCCGGCTCGGGCTCCTCCTCTCGGCGCCGCTTATGGCCCTCCTCCTGTTCGGCATGGGTCCGATCTTGGCGGCCCTCGGCCAAGACCCGCTCGTCGTCAAGCACGCTCAGGCCTACCTCGTCCCGATCGCGTTTGGAGTCCCAGCGCAGCTGCTCTACGTCGCGAACGCTTGCCTGATCCAGAGCCTGGGAGACACCCGCCCACCCATGGTGATCGCGCTCTTCGCGAATCTCCTCAACGTGTTCCTCGACTACGCGCTGATCTTCGGCAACTTCGGATTCCCTGAGCTGGGCGTCGTCGGATCTGGGATCGCCTCGGCTGCCTGCCGCTGGTTCATGTGCCTGCTGCTCTTTGCTTGGATCCTGTTCGGCTCGCGCTACGCGCCGTATCGGGTTCGAGTGCCCGTCCCGAGCCGACTCTACGCGCAGTTTCTCCGCCTCGGCGTTCCGATCGGGCTCTCCCACGCCTTCGAGGTCGGCGCGTTCGCGCTGGCCTCGATCTTCCTCGGCTGGATCAGCCGAGAAGCCCTCGCGGCCCATCAAATCGCGATCAAAATGTCCGCGACGGCGTTCATGGTGGCCGTCGCGATCGGAGTCGCGACGTCGATTCGAGTCGGAAACGGAATCGGGGCAGGCCAACCGGAGGGGGCTCAGCGCTCAGCCTGGGCTGGGGTCGGAATCGGCTTGGTTGTGATGGCCTTCTCAGGGATCTGGTTTTGGCAAGGCGGCCGCTGGATCGTGTCGAGCTTCACGGCTGACCCCGAAGTGATCGCGATCGGAGCTGGCCTAATGGCCGTCGCTGCTGCGTTCCAACTCACCGACGGGATCCAGGCGATCGCCTCAGGCGCGCTCCGGGGGGCGGGCGACACGCTCATGCCCATGACAGCCCAGATCCTGGCCCACTGGGGAATCGGGATCCCCTGCGCCTACTACTTCACGTTCACCCTCGGGTGGGGGCCGGTAGGCGTCTGGTGGGGTCTTGCGCTGGGACTGACTCTCGCGGCGGCCTTCCTGCTGATTCCCATGGCGCGAATCCGCTCCAGGGCAGCGATCAAGCGGGATTGAGCGCCCCGGCCAGGTTGACACCCCCTGGCCGCTTTGGTACAAGCCCCGTTGGCCCTTACTCCTGGCGCAGTCAGCATTTGCAGCGCTCTGCAGCATTTGCAGCGCTCTGGGTGGGCTCGAGGGGTGGGCCGTGCAACTGCGCGTGCTGAGCGGAAAGAGTGCCGGAGCGGCCTTCGAGCTCGAAGCTGGGTCGAGTTATCTCCTCGGCACCCGCAAGGCGAACGATTTCCGACTCCGCGACAAGGGAGTTGGCTTCAAGCACGCCAAGATCGTGGTCGACGAGGCCGGCCAGGTCCAAGTCGAGGACCTAGGCGCGAAAGGCGGCTCAGCCGTCGACGCCCAAGAGCTCTCCAAGAACGCTCCCCAGACCGTCACGCTCGGTCAAGGGCTGCGCTTTGGGACGATCGAGCTCGTCCTCGAGGAGAGCGCACTCGCTGAGCCTGAGCCCGAACCCCAGCCTGAGCCCGAACTCCAGCCTGAGCCCCAACCCGAACCCGCGCCCGAGCCTGAGCCTGAGCCCAGTCAACCTGCGGCCCCGCTCCCTAGCCTGACCCCCAAGGACCAACTCCCCGACGACCTCGACCTCCTCAAGGAGCAGTATCGAGACCTCGAGCGGCGCCTGATCGAGAAGACTCAAGAGGCTCGCGCCTACGAGGAAGCTCTGGAGAGCGTCTCGGCCAGCTCTGGGCTCAAGGACGACGGCCTGGGCGGCCTCTCCGACGCCGTCTCGGGGGACCTCGAGGGTCGCGTCCTGGAGCTCCAACTCGCGGCGGACGAGCAGGCCGCGGCCGTGTTCGAGAAGGACGAGGAAGTCAAGCTCCTGAACCGGGAGCTAGAAGTCCTCCGCAGTCGACACGAGGACTCCCGCACGCGGACCGAACGAGAACGCCAGTCAATCGCCGAGGACATTCTCAAGGGCCACGAGCGCCTCGAGGAGCGCAAGACCGAGGCTGCAAGCGCCCGGGCCGAGGTCAGCCAGTTCGAGGAGGTCAACGCCGAGCTCCTCCTCGAGACCGAGGAGCTGAAGGAGAAGCTGGCTGCCTCCGGATACACACTCGAGCAGGAACGCGCCGAGCGCGGTCAGCTCGTCCGCGAGCGCTTGGTCAGCCTCCGCACCGAGGCCGAGCGCCTCGAAACCGCCAACGCCGAACTGCGAACGCTCGTCGAGGCCTACGAAGAGAAAATCGACGAACTCGACGAGCGCGTCGAGGAGTTCGAGGGGGAGAGCGAAGCGCACGACTCCCTCGTCCTCGACCTACGTCAAAGCAAAGCCAAGACGGAGCAAGAGCGCGACGTCATGGTCAAGACCCTCCGCAAGAAGCTGCAGGGTCTCGAACGCAAGCTGGATCGCCTCCAAGGCGAGAACGCTCGGGCCCGCGCGGCCGCCGAGGCGGGCAGTTGACCCGCCCACCCGCCAACCCGGCAACATAGGCAAGGGAACTCATGAAGCTGACCGTCGTCCACCTGGAAGGCAGCAAGCAAGGCTTGACCGAGAGCCTCGCTGGCCAAGTGATCACCATTGGACGTGATCCAAGCAACACCCTTTCGTTCGATCCCTTCAAGGACCTCGACGTCTCGACCCGACATGCGACCCTGACGCAGCAAGGGGATCAAGTCGTGCTCCAGGACCTCGGGAGCACGAACGGGACCTACCTCAACGGCCAGAAGCTGACCGCCGCAGTCTCGATTCCGCCTGGCGGCTGCATGATCAAGTTCGGCGAGAACGGCCCCAAGGTCCAACTGAGCTACACCCTCGACGAGGGCCCCGGCAAGAAGACCGTCATGATCGAGCAGCTCCGCACCGAGCTCGACGACGCTGGCGAGAGCAAGCGACGCTCTAAGTCGCGAATGGTCAAGGTCGTGGGGCTCTTGATCATGCTCGCGATCATTGCGGGCGGCGTGGCCATGATCCTCAGCAACTCGGCAGCCCACGACACCCTCGTGGCCTCAGTCGCGGACTCCTCCAAGAAGGCCACCAAGCAGCGCGGATTCGCGGTCGACCTCTCAGCGGACACCGTCAAGCAGTCTAAGGACGAGTTCGCGCTCGGCGACGAAGCGATCGTGACCGGCAAGGCCGCTGAGGAGAACGGCGAGCTCGAGGCGGCCAAGACGGCCTACGGCGAGGCTGCTGAGCACTTCGACGTGGCCCGCAACAAGGCTGCCGCAGCTAGCCGGGGTCAGCTCCTCGACATGCAGAAGCGACTCGAAGCGAGCGCGACCCGCGAGCGAAAGGTGCGCGAGGAGCAGCGGAAGCGCGAGCAGGCGCAGCTCGCCAAGCTCCAAGAAGAGCTCAAGAAGCGAGAAGCGACTCAGGCCGCGAAGCTCGCCGCCCTCGAGAAGAAGCTCCAGGCCGCCGAAGACGTGGCCGCTCTGATCCGAGAGCTCCGTCCCCTCGAGAAGAGCAGCAACCCCAAGGAGCTCGAGCAGGGGATCGCCGTCGGCAACACCGCGCTCAAGGACCTCGACCCCAAGGGAGAGGACGCCAAACTCCTCGGCGACCTGATCAAGACCCTCGAGGGGATCCTGACCCGGGTCAAGGACCTCAACCCCGAGAGCCTCAAGGAGATCGCTCGTCGCGCGCGGACCAAAGTGCTGCTCGTCAAGACGAAGGTGTTCGCGATCCCGTCGGGTGAAACCGAGGAAACGACCGAGATCCGCTACCCCGTCGCCGAAGGCGAGGGGACTGGGTTCTATGTGAGCAAGGACGGCCACGTCGTGACGGCCAAGGAAGTCGTCAGCCCCGAGCTCTTCGACCCCAAGGCGCTGGCCCGCAAGATCAAGCTCGCCGAGAAGGGGGTCACCTTCCTCCGCAAGATTCAAATCCTGGCCTACGACGCGACGAGCAAGGTCTACCAGCCGGTCGAGTTCAACGGCAAGCTGCTCGAGGTCGTGATCGCGCGCGAGTTCGCCCAGAGCAAGGGTGAGAAGAGAACCGTCACGATCGAAGTCGACGGCGCCGAGACCAAGGTCGAGGTCCGCCCTCACCTCCGAGACGAGTCCGACCTCGTCGTCCTCAAGGTCGAAGGCGGCGGTGACTTGTTCCCCTTCCTGGAGATCTCACCCGAGACGGTCAGCGAGAACCTCCCCTGCATAGCGCTTGGGGTTCAGGAGGATCGCGAGAAGAACAACGAGCTGGCGCTGTTCATGTTCGACGGGCGAGTCAAGAAGACGGGCAAGGTTCACCGCCTCGGCGTGCCTTCGTTCACGACCTGGCGCGGCGGACCGATCCTCGACGCTCGCGGGCGAGTGGTCGGGGTCCTGGTCCGCCCCGACGTCGTCGCGAGCTGGGCGGCCAACATTGACGAGATTCGGAAGCTGGTCGACAGCGGGCAGAAGTAAAGTCCACGCATGCGCGCCTTCGCCCCCACGCTGCTAGCGCTCTGTGCGCTTGCCGCCGCCCCCTGCCTAGCCGGTGACGAACCGCGAATGGCCTTCGGAGCGGCCCCGGTCCACTCCGGTGTGGTCGTGGCAGCCCCTCACGAGGGGTTCGACTCCCACACCGCCCCCATGGCGCGTCAGATCGCTGTGGCGCTGGGGACGGGCTGGGTGACCGCGACGAACTTCCGCCGGACGCGGCTCAGGCGCTGGTTCGACGTCAACCGACCGACGCAGCGGTTCTGGGTCGAAGGCCGCCGCACGCGAGGTCAAGTCACCGAGCGAGGGACCGAGGTCTACGCCCAATACCAAAAGCGCGTCGACGCTGCCTCGGGCCGCTCGCCCCTCGACTTGATCGTGGAGATCCACGGACACGCCCGCCGCGCTGAGATCGAGGGCGTCGTCCAGAAGGTCCACGTGATCGAACTCGCGACGCGCGGGTTCAAGCGCAAAGAGCTCGTCGCGCTCAAGGCTCGCTACGACGAACTCCTCGAAGCGCTCCCCGAGGAGGACCGAGTCGCGCTGGCCGTCGAGCAACTCAACGAGACCTACGTCTACCGCGGGGTCGAGATCCAGTTCTACTTCGGAGCCAGCGGCTCCAAGCGCGCCGGCTCCCTCTCCGCCAAGCGCTCTCGCCGAGCCCTGCACTTCGAGTGCCCGTCCCACGTTCGCTTCGACCCCAAGCGCCGCGAGCGCTACGTGAAGCTGTTCACGGAAGTCCTCCGCCCGCTCTTGAGCCGCTGAGCGTGAACCGAACCGTCGCGCTCGCTGTGGCACTCTTGCTGGCTCTCGCGGCTGGCCTCGTCTGGGTCGTCGGCGGCTCGAGCCCTCCGACCCAAGCCACGAGCGCGAGCGCGCAGCCGACTTCCTCCCCGCTCGCGACGCCCACCTCGTCCCGGGTAGCGAAGCCGGGCCCAACCGCCAACCCCGAGGACCTCGGCGCTGCGCTGGACGGATTCCTAGGCGCAGTCCCCGTCAGGGTCCCCCGCCCGCCGGCGGAGATCCTCGCGGACACACTCGCCAAGGGCACGAGCCTGATCGACTACAGGAAGTCCCTCGAAGACACATTCCGCCGACAACGAGGCTCGAACGTCGTCGCGGCCCGGCTCCTCGCTGACGGGCTCGGGAAGGCCGACGAGCGGCTTCGCTTCCAGCACGCGCTCGCGCTCAGCCACCACCTCGACGCGGCCACGACCGACGCCCTGTTGGCCGGGCTCGCGA
>JAESQQ010000807.1 GCA_016765095.1 Planctomycetota bacterium
GCTCCCGCTGGAGCCCCTGCTCCCGCTGGAGCCCCTGCTCCCGCTGCAGCCCCTTCTCCCCTTGCCGCGGCCCTCTCCCCTCCAGCCAAGAAGGGCCCAGAGACCCCACACTCGGTCACGATTCGGGCCCGGCCCAAGGTGATCTTCCTCTGGCCCCTGCTCGCAGTGGCCCTCTTGGCGGGAATCTGGACTCAGATCTCGCTGTCGACCGGTGTCCCCTGGGAGGAGGTCTCCCTGACGCCCGGCCGAATCTTCTGCTGGGTGTTCGTGTTCAACCTCTTGGCGATCAGCTTCGACTTCTCACGCGGAGAGTTCTTAGCCCTGGTCCTGTTCTTCGCTGCCACGATCCTCACGATCCTGTTGCTCGACCAAAACCTCGAGATCGGGATCATTCGCAGCATGCAAGGCGGCCTGAGCGAGGTCCAAGTCAAAGCTCATCCCCACTTCTACTTCATCCTCTCGGCCGTCTTGGTCGTGATGCTGATTGGAGTCTGGATCCAAGGCTACTTCGACTACTGGGAGATCAGCCACAACGAGATCCTTCACCACAAGGGCGTCCTGGGCGACCTCAAGCGCTACCCGGCCCCCAACCTCCGGCTCCACAAGGAGATCCCGGATCTGTTCGAGCACTGCCTGTTCCTCCCATTCGGAGGAGCGGGACGCATCGTGATTCACCCGCAAGGCTCGGATCGCGCAGTCGTCCTCGATAACGTGATAGGCGTCAACCGAATTGAGACCGCCATCCAGCACATGCTCAGTTCGCTCCAAGTCAAAGTCGACCTGAGCGGACACCACCCGAGCTAGGAGCCACCGTGTCGGGAGAGAAACTCAGCGATCTCATCGCAGAGACCATGGAAATGGAGGAGGACGCCTTCCTCGGCGAACACGCCTACCCGTTCCTCATCCGAGAGCGAACGACAGGGAGCGTTCCGATTCCGGGGACCGGGCAACGCCGGACTGCCCGACTGACCCGGAGCGCGCTCCCGGCTGCGGGCGACGGCTTCATGGAGGCCGAGTCCGAGGTCACCTATCACCGGGTCTTTCCCCGTCGCGACGACACCGAGTCCGTGATTATCGGTCGCGAAGGAGGCGACCTTCAGATTCTCGACGGGAGCATTTCGGCCCAGCACGCCGAGTTCACGCTCGGCTTCGACGAGGACGACGAGGAGGTCTTCTCCCTGACCGACTTGGACTCAGCGAACGGAACCTTCATAAACGGCGAGCGCCTCTCCCCGGGCGAACCCGTCGAGTTGAGCGACATGGACAGCATTCGGCTCGGACCCGTCGTGAAGCTCCAATTCTTCAGCGCGACTGGCTTCTTCCAGTTCCTGAGCATGTATCGCCGGATCCGGAGACCCTGATGGACCAACTCAAGCGCCTGGGTCTCTTGACCCAAGTCTCGCTCGTGGCGGCCTTCACCGCCCTCGCCGGCCTGTTTCTCGCCTTCGGTGCCTCGAGCATGATCACGAGCGAGAGCTGGGCGATCAAGATTGGCCTCCCCTCCCTCGTCTTTGTGTGCGTGCTCCCGATCGGGATCGTGCTGTTCGTGATCAAGGTTCGGGTCACCAAGCCGCTGGGGCAGCTGGCCGGAATCCTTGAGTCGATCTCCCAGCGCGGAGACCTGACGGCAGCCCGAGCCGCGTTTGACGGCATCGGCAACGAAGACGAGCTGGCCGGGGGGGGTGACGAAATCTCCCACCTTTTTCAAGGCCTCAAGTCGATTCTGGTGACCCAAGAGAAAATCACGAAGCAAGTCTCAGCCCTCGCGGCCGACGACCTCGGCAACGAGATCTTGGATCAAGCGACGACTGGAGAGCTGGGTCAGAACGTGACCCGCGTCACCGAAATGCTCCGCGATCTCGCCGAGCGTGTCCGGAGCGTCGCCCAGGGAAATCTCGAGGTCCAAGCGGACCTCCTCCGCGGCGACGTAGGCACGCTCCGGGGCGCCTTCGTGCAAATGACCAACCGGCTCGGCGAACTCGTCAACGGCCTCAGCAACGCCAGCAGCCGAATCGACGCGTCCTCGCGCAGCCTGCAGGCCGCCTCCCGAGACCAAGCCGCCTCCGCCACCCAGCAAGCGGCCGCGATCACCGAAACCATGGCCACAATGGAGGAACTCGCGGCCTCCTCAGGGCACATCGCGGACATCGCAAAGAACGTCGTGACCCTCGCCGACGATTCCCTCACGAGCGCCGAACAGGGAAACACCGCGGTTCGCGACGTCGGCAGCGGAATGAACGATATCGTCGCGGCGAGTCAGCACGGCGCGCAGCGCCTCCTCGCGCTCGGCGAGAAATCGCGCTCCATCGGGAAAGTCGCCGACCTGATCACGGGCATCGCGGAGCAGTCGAAGTTCCTCGCCCTCAACGCCGCGATCGAGGCGGCGCGAGCAGGTGAAGCCGGCCGAGGGTTCGCCGTCGTCGCCGAGGAGGTCCGCAACCTCGCCAACCACGTCGTCGAATCCACGAGCGAGATCGAAGGCTTAATCGCCGAAATCCAGGCCGAGATCGAGGCGGCCGTCCAGACGAGTGAAGACGGAGTCAAGCAAGCCGAGCGCGGCCGAGACCTCGCCAAACGCGCTCAGGAGTGCCTCGAGCGAATCACCGACATCACCAAGCGCTCGACTGACGCCGCCCGCCAGATCGAGCTCGCGACCAACCAACAGCGCAGCGCCAGCACCCAGGTCGCGACCGCCGTTCGCGAAGTGGCCGGCGCGTCCGAAGAAGTCGCCAGCGGCGCGAAGCGAGTCACGGGCTACTCGAACGAACTCGCCACGCTCGCCCAGGACCTCCACGAGAAGCTGCACACTTTCGAATCCCACAAGGGCGAAGCCCCCGGGCGGGTCGAAGCCCCAGCGGCAGCGGAGGCGGCGGGCTACGACCTCGAAGCCCTCCGGAGAGGGTGATCCACTGAGCGAAGCGTCAGCCGAGCGAGACTCCCTCGACGCGCTCTTGGAGGCTGCGGACGCCGCCCGAGAGGCGGAGACTCGCACCCAGGCGGCGGCAGAGGCCTACCAGATCATTCGATTCCGCTGCGGTGACGCCGAGTTCGCGATCTCGATAGACGTCGTTGAGCGGACCGAGCGAGTGCCTATGCTGACCAACGTCCCGCTCAGCCCGGCCTTCGTGTGCGGGATCGCCAACCTGCGTGGGAGCGTGGTGTGCGTCATCGACCTCCAAGCCCTCCTCGACCCTGGCTCGGAGGCCCGCGGATTGGCGAAAGCGAAGAGCCTGCTCGTGCTTCGCCTCGGTGAGCAGCGAGTCGGGATCGTCTCGGCGGTCCTCCCAGACTTCCGTCGGGTCGAAGCCGGAGAGGCAATCCTCCCTCCTCGCGGAGAGCGAGACATCTTCGTTGGAGTTCTCGAGCGAGCCGGCGATCTGATCGGCCTGATCGATCCGAACAAGCTCTTCGAGCTCCTGGAGCGGCGCCTTGACGGCGGCAGCTAGGGCCGAGCTCCCACTCTGCCTCGTCCACGTGGGCGAGCTCCTGCTCCTGTTCGACCCCGCTGAGGTCCGGTCGATTGAGGGGCGTCATATCCCCGGGCGACTCTTAGCCGATCAAGTCGCGCCGCTGGAGGTCGACCTCCGCGATGGACTCCAGGTGAATACGCGCTCGGACCGCCCCGAGTCGCTGATCGTGTCCTCTCCGCGAGGGCCGCTGCGGTTGGTCGTCTGCGAAGTCGAGCAGCTCCTCCAGAGCGAGCTCCGCGCGGTCCACCCGCTCCCGACGATCCTGAGGCACCACGGTCGCCAAATCGGACTCCGCGGCGTCGTCACCGTGCGCGGAGAGCTGGCCTACCTCTCGGCCCCAGTGGAGCTCGGGCTCGCGCTGATCTCCCTCCAGGGCGCCGCATGAACGCCGACGACGAGGAGTTCCTCGAGTTCCTCGAGATCTTTCAGGAGGAGTCCCTCGAGCGACTCCTCAACGTCTCACGCTCCCTCGACGGGATCCAAGCCGGCCAGGAGCGGGCGCCGCTGCTGGACGAAGTCGATCGCGAATTCCACACGATCAAAGGCTCCGCCCGGCTGCTCGGATTCCCCAGGCTCGGGACCCTCGTGCACGAACTGGAGGGGCTCGCGACCGCCTTCCGCGAGCGCCCTGAGCTGGGCACCGAGCTCCTCGTCGAGGCTACGGACCGGCTCTCGGCGCTGGTCGAAGTCGCCTCGGTCAGCGGAGAGGACCAAGACGACCCCGAACTCCGAACCCGCGTCGCCCGAGCGTTGGAGCCGAGTGGGGGCGACGCCCAAGCGGACGCCCCAAAACCCAGCCTTGAGCCAGTTGAGCGAGCTCCCCTCAAGGAGCCTGCCGCAGCGCCAGACGAACCCATCATTCAGGAGCCCTTCGACACAGTGCGACTCTCGAGGGCCCAGGGATTCCCTCGACCCCAGATTCCCTCAAGCGGCGATCAGCCGCCGCCAGCCGACAGCGCGAGGGAGGCTTGGGACACTCCGACCACCGCGATCCAGGGCGAGTCCCCGATAGATCACGGGGCCCTGGCGTCCCCGACCGGCACTGGGATCCGGACCGGCACTGGGATCCGGACCGGCACTGGGATCCGGACCGGCACTGGGATCCGAACCGGCACTGGGATCCGAACCGGCACTGGGACCCCGACCAGCCCTGGGACCCCAACCAGCCCTGGGACCCCGCGGGCCCGCGGAGACACCAAGCGATCGCTTCGGGTTGAGGACGAAGTCGTCCGCGTCAAAGGCTCCCGGCTCGCGGAGCTAAACGATATCGTCTCCGACCTGACCCTGGCCCAACAGCGCCTCGCGACCTACGAGGCGCGCATTCGAACCCTCCTGAACGCAGTCGAAGAAGGGACCGCAGACGCCAGTCACGTCGCGCTTGGGCTTCGGCGGATCGGGCGCGACATTCGCACGGACGTGATGGGGGTTCGCAGCGCCACCTCAGGGCTCCAGCGACTGGCCGTCGACGTCCGCTTGCGCCCCGTGGCGCACCTCTTCGACCGCGTCCCGCGCGAGGTCCGTGAGCTCGCTCGCCAACTCGGCAAGCGCGTCCAAGTTCGCGTCCGCGGGGAAGACACCGAGATGGACCGCGTCATCTTGGACGCCCTCAAGTCACCCCTCAGCCACCTCCTCCGCAACGCCCTCGACCACGGGCTCGAGACTCCAGAGGTCCGCGTCGCCTCTGGCAAGGATCCGGAAGGGCTCCTCGAACTCAGCGCCGGCCAGGAGGGCAACCGAGTCGTGATTCGAGTTCGCGACGACGGCGACGGCGTCAATCCAAGCCGAATCCGCCAGATCGCCGTCCAGCGCGGCGTGATCACCTCCGCCCAGGCCGCCCAGCTCAGAGACGAAGAGGCGATCCAGCTCATCTTCGCGCCCGGATTCAGCACCAAAGAAGGCGTGACTCAGATCTCGGGCCGGGGCGTCGGAATGGACGCCGTCCGACAGGTCGTCGAGAGCCTCAAGGGTGACGTTCAAGTCGAGAGCACCCCCGGCGTCGGCACCACGATCACGATCCGCCTCCCGCTGACGCTCCTGATTTCCCGTGTAATGCTGATTCGCTCGGGCGGCCAACGGTTCGCGCTTCCGACGGAGGCCATCGCCGAGTCGATCCGCGTCCCCTCCAGTGAAATCACGACCTTTGGCGACACCTTGACGCTCCTCTGGCGCGGACACGCCGTGCCCTTGCTCCACCTGAGCGGGTTCTTGGGCCACCCTGTCCTCCCAGACGGTGAGTACCTTCGGTTGCTGGTCGTCCACCACGGCCCCGAGCGCCTGGCGCTCGTCGTGGAGGAGATCCTCGAGGAGCGCTCCGTGGTCGTGAAGCCGATTGGCTTCCCCCTCGATCGCCTCTCGTGGGTCTCGGGCGCCGTTCAAGACCCCAGCGGCGAGATCGCGCTCCAGATCCACGTGCCTGAACTCTTCTCCACGCTCCGTAAGGGGGGCCAACAGGTCACAGCTCGCGAAGACGGTCCCAATCGGACGATCCTGATCGTCGACGACTCGATCGTCAGCCGACAACTCGTGGGGCAAGCCGTGAAGGCGCTGGGGTTCGAGCCGGTCGTCGCAGTCGACGGCATGGACGCTTGGGGACTCCTCGAGCGCGTTCGCCCGCTCGCGATCCTGACCGACGTCGAGATGCCGCGACTCGACGGACTCGGACTCGCACGCCGAGTTCGCGCGAGCTCGGCACTAGACGGAACACCGCTCGTGATCGTCAGCAACCGCGGCTCGGCCGAAGACCGAGAAGCCGGACTGCAAGCCGGCGCAGACGGCTACTTGACCAAGAGCGAGTTCTCCGAGGACACACTCCGTCGGACCCTCGAGCGGCTCCTGTGAGGGGTGCGAGGTGAGCGACGGAATCCGCGTCCTGCTCGTGGACGACAGCCGAGTCCACCGGCGCGCCCTCTCGGGCTACATAGAGGCCTCGCCCGCTCTGATCCTCTGCGGCTCTGCTGCAGACGGCGCCGAAGCGGTCGATAAAGTCCGGGCCCTCAAGCCCGACATTGTCCTGATGGACGTGCAAATGCCGATCATGGACGGCCTGGCGGCGACGCGGGAGATCATGAGCGAGCTGCCGACGCCGATCCTCCTCATGACTGCGGCTGACAACTACGCGCGAGAAGTCGACCTCGGGCTCCGGGCGCTGTCGTTTGGCGCCCTCGACTTGATCCCCAAGCCCGACTTCGCGAGTCTCACCGGGGACAAAGGCGACGCCCTCGCGAGCCGGCTGCAGCTCCTAGCCGGCGTCCCGGTCATCCACCACCCACGCGGAGGCGGCTCGAGTCGGCCCAGGCCGATCCGGGACTCTTCAAGCGCGAATCGCTCTCACTCGACGGGCTACTTCCGTCGCGCACGCCGCGTCGTCGGAATCGTGGCCTCGACCGGGGGGCCCCGCGCGCTATCTCAGATCTTCGCCGCGCTCCCCGCCGACCTCCCCGCGGCGGTCGTCGTCGTTCAGCACATAGCGCAAGGGTTCGAGGAAGGACTCGCCCGCTGGTTGAACGAGAACTCCCCGCTCCAGGTCTCGCTAGGGGGCGACTCCTCGCCGCTCATGACGGGCCAGGGTCTCGTCGCGCCGCAGGGATTCCAGTGCAGCTTCGACGACCAGCGCAAGCTTCGGCTCGTCACGCCCAGCGAGATCCTGCCGGGGCACCACTACCCGAGCGGTGACCACCTCCTCGCGAGCCTCGCCGCGAGCCATGGCCGAAACGCCGTCGGTGTCGTCTTGACGGGGATCGGGAGCGACGGAGCGACAGGGCTCTCAGCGATCCGCGAGGCTGGCGGCGGGACCCTGGCCCAAGACGAGGAGACCTCGGTCGTCTACGGCATGCCAAAGGAGGCGGCGAACTCAGGCGCCGCCCAGCGGGTCCTGCCCATCTCTGAGATCGCAGCCGCAATCGTGAGGCTGGTCGAGTGAGTGAGCGCGAGCCCGAACAACGGACTCAGGAGCAACAGCTGCGCGCCTTCCTCGAGCGCTCGACGGGTTTTTCGATTCCTAAGGATCGCTGGGCTTTCCTGGCAGAGGGATTCCTCGTCCGAATCCGCGAGCGAGGCTTTGGGGAGGTCGGCGCCTACCTCGACTACCTCCGTCGAGATCCCATGGGGCGCAACGAACTCGAGGAGCTGTTCAGCCTCCTGACCGTGCGCACGACGAGCTTCTTTCGTAACCCCGCTAGCTACGACGCACTCGCTCAGGAGGTCCTCCCCATCCTGGCCCGGGAGACGATCCCCGGCCAACCGATCTCGATCTGGTCTGCGGGCTGCTCGACGGGGGAGGAGCCCTACTCGATCGCAATGGTCGCCGAGGCGACGCTTGGACACCTCGGGCGCGGCTACTACGTCCTCGCGAGCGACATCGTGAAAGAGGCCCTCGACCGCGCCAAGCGGGGGGTGTATCGCGACTCCGTCGCGAGCGGGATCCCACCCGACTATCGCCACTTCGTCGACTTGGTCGGCGGCAAGGCCCAGATCTCGAGCAAGCTCCAGAAGCGAGTCGAGTTCATCGATCACAACCTCGTCCACGACCGACTTCCTAGGTCGGCGCTCGGCTCTTGGGACGTGATCTTCTGCCGGAACGTCTTTATCTACTTCAGCCAGGAGCAGTCGCTAGAGATCGTGGCTCGGTTCCACAGAGCGCTGACGCCAGGTGGGGTCTTGTTCCTGGGGCACGCTGAGGTCTTCCCCAGCCTCGAGAAGCAGTTCGACGTCGTGTTCTTTGGGGATACCTACTACTACCGCAAGCGCCCAGACCCTCGCGTGGCTCCGGTCCAATCACCCATAGCGCCCGTCAGCAGCACGCTCCCACGCAAGCCCCTCCTCCCGGTCACGCCAGTCCAAGACGCCGACTCGGCCAACGTCACCCGGACTTTCCGGAGGCCGTCGACGCGCAGAGCGCTTCCGCCCAGCTCGGGAGACACGCGCTCCTGGGGCACAGGCGGCGAGACGCCGACCCGCGCTTTTCGCCGCGAGGCCGAGCCCTCGCGGCCCTATACGCTCGTCGCGCGAGCCGCCGCCGAACTCGCGAATGGAGACCTGGACGCCGCCGGTCGCAGCCTGCGAGCAGCGATCAGCCGCTCCCCTCGCTGGGCGCAGCCCAGAGTCGCTCTCGCCCGCCTCCACGAAGGCCGAGATCAGCTCGCCCAGGCTGCAGCCGAGGTCCAGATCGCGGTCGAAGTCGAGCCTCTCAGCGCTGAGGCCCATGTCTATCTTGGACAGATCCGCTGGCGGCAGGGAGAGCTGGCGAGGGCGGAGGTCAGCCTCCGCCGCGCGCTCTACCTCGACCCGGACCGAGTCAACGCCCGCTACGACTTGGCCCAGGTGTTCCTTGCCCTCGGACGAAAGGAGCGAGCTTGCCGCGAGCTCCGAAACGTGATTCGCAACCTGCGCGGGCTCGACGGGAGGCCGCCCGACCTCTCCAAGGGCGAAGACCCCAGAGAGCTGCTCAAGAAGTGCCGAGTTCAGATCCTGGACCTGGGCGGGAGCCTTGCAGACAGCTCCATCTGGCAAGTCCCGCCCGAGTAAGGAGGGGCGAAGCAACAACTTCAGGGTTTCGCGCTGGCCTCCTGAGCCGGCCTTTTGAGGGGAGTGAGAATGCGGGTCGCAGTCACGGGGGCCACCGGCCTCGTCGGTCGACGCCTCTGCCGAGCGCTCCTTGAGCGGGGCGACGAACTCGTCGTGCTCAGCCGTGATCCGACCCGGGCCAGCGGGCTCGGAGCGAGCGCCACGCACGCCTGGTCCCCTGAGGGTGAACCGGCAGCTGGCCTGTTGGCTGGCGTGGAAGGAGTCGTGCACCTCGCCGGGGAGTCGGTTCAAGGACGCTGGACCCGCGCCAAGAAGGCGGCGATCCTCGCCAGCCGCGAGGAAGGCACCCGCTCGATCGTGACCGCGATCGCAGCCGCCCGGGATCCGGATCCGACCCAGGGCCCGCAGGTCCTCGTCTCCGCGAGCGCGGTCGGCTGGTATGGAGAGCGCGGCGACGACTTCCTCAGCGAGGCCGATCCGTCGGGAGACGACTTCTTGGCCGGCGTCTGCGAGGCCTGGGAGGCCGAAGCCGTTCGGGCCGAGTCGCTGGGCGTCCGCGTGGCGCCCCTCCGGTTCGGGCTCGTCCTAGCCCCCGAGGGCGGCGCCCTCAAGGAAATGCGGCTGCCCTTCTCGCTTGGCCTCGGCGGCCCTCTAGGAACAGGCCGCCAGTGGTGGAGTTGGGTTCACATAGAGGACTTGATCGCGCTGATCCTGCTCGCCCTCAGGGACACGTCCCTGACGGGACCGGTCAACGTGACCTCTCCAGAGCCCGTCCGCCAAAGAGACTTCGCCAAGGGGCTGGGAGCCGCTTTGGGGCGACCCGCGATCCTGTCCGCTCCCCGCTGGGCCCTTCGCTTGGCGCTCGGCGAGTTCTCGACCGAAGTCTTGACCAGCAAGCGCGTCCTGCCCAAGTCCGCCCTGGCTGCGGGGTTCGAGTTCCAGTTCCCGACGCTCGCTCCAGCCCTGAAGGACCTGCTGGCGCCTGCCAGCTAGCAACGAGCGGGCGATCAGCCCGAGCGGTGGATCCGATGGGCCGCGGCGACCCGTCGGAGACGGCGTGAAGTGTCGTAGTGGCGAAGCACCCGGACTTTCGCCTCGATCGCGCGGGGGCCCTCGGCCTCTTTTTGCCTGCGCCGGAACTGGATCTTCCGTTCGGCGCGCGCGGCCTCACGATGAGTCCCCTCGACGACGCACTCCATTCGCTCGGCCGTGCCCTTGGGCAGCGCCACTTGCTTCTTCTTCTTGGCCTTGACCTTCTCCACAGCAGAGGGAGGCCTGGGACGCGAGACGGGCCGTCGCTCCCCATGGCGCGGAGTCTGCGGGCGAGCCCGCTCTCCCGCCCGTGGGGTCCGCGGGGCCTGGCGCCGGTCTTGGCCGCGA
>JAESQQ010000808.1 GCA_016765095.1 Planctomycetota bacterium
AGAGGACGAGTAGGGGGTGTGGGGAGGCCGCTCGGGGTTGTTCTCCTGGGTCCGGGTCGCGGTCGGATCGGAGTTGTTTGAACACGGAATATCAACATGGAATATCAACGAGAATGAGAATGAGAATGAAAGGCGACGACCTCGCGCTTTCACACGCTCTGTGCGGGAGTTGATTCCCTGTTTCCGTTGCTATTCCTCTGTTGATATTCCGTGTTCAAACAACTCCGATCCGACCGCGACCCGGACCCAGGAGAACAACCCCGAGCGGCCTCCCCACACCCCCTACTCGTCCTCTCCCTCGAGCTGCTCGGCGACCAGCCGGGCATAGGCCCCGCCATTCGCCACCAGCACGTCGTGGGTCCCTCGCTCTACGATTCGGCCGTCGGCGAGCACGAGGATCTGATCGGCGTCGCGGATCGTGCTCAGCCGGTGGGCGATCACGAAGGTCGTGCAGCTCTTGGTCAGGCGGCTGAGCGCGAGTTGAACTCTGGCCTCGGTCTGGTTGTCGAGGGCGCTCATCGCTTCGTCCAGGATCAAGAGGAGGGGCTCCTTGAGGATCGCGCGCGCGATCGCGATTCGCTGGACTTGGCCGCCCGAGAGTCGCCCGCCGCGCTCACCCGCTTCGCAGTCGTAGCCGCCGGGGAAGGCCATGATCTCGTCGTGATCTCCGCCTGCTTGGCGGCCTCCTCGATCTCGGCGTCGGTCGCGTCCAGGCGGCCGTAGCGAATGTTCTCCCGCAGCGACTCGTTGAACAGGAAGTTGTCTTGAGGCACGACCGCCAGGTGGTCGAGGACGTCGCTCAGGCGAAGTTCGTGGAGCGGCACGCCGTCGAAGCGAACCTCGCCTTGGGTCGGATCGGCGTAGCGGGCGACGAGGTCGACCAGCGTTGACTTGCCGCTGCCTGTGGCCCCAACGAGCGCGGTCGTGGAGCCCGCGGGGGCCTCGAAGGAGATCTCGTGGAGGACTTCGTTCTCGCCGTCGTAGCTAAACGCGAGGTTCTCGAAGACCACTCCTTTGTTCAGCTCGCTGAAGGCCTTGGGCGCCGCAACGTCCACGACTTCGGGCTTCTGGTCGAAGAGGTGGAACACGCGCTCGAGGGCAGCGAGCGCGTCCATTAGCGAGTTGTAGGACTCGCCGAGGATCTTGGCCGGTTGATACATGAGCAGGACCATGCCCAAGAAGGCCGCGAAGGTCCCGACGTCCACGCCGAACACGCGGTTCACCACGAGCCAGCTCCCGAGCCCGAAGATCACGGGGATCGCGATGTCGTTGAAGAGCTGCATCCAGGCCTTGGAGGCGGCGCGGGCCTTGAGTCCTTTGATCTGAGCCACGAGCGCCCGGAAGCTGATCGTGCGGAAGCGCTCCGACTCGTAGCCCTCTCGTTGGAAGGTCTTGACCTCTCGGATCCCACCCAAGACCTGCTGCATGACCTCGATCGAGTCTCCGGTCACCGCTTGGCGCTTGCGCGCGTTTCGCCGGATCGTTCGACCCAAGACCCGGAGCGGGAGCAAGAATAGTCCGCCAAGGACGAATATGACGAGCGCCAGCTGCCAGGAGATCAAGAGGGCCCAGATCGCGAGGACCGTGAGGTGCAGGGTCCGCACGACGACGTCCACGATCGTTGAGAACAGGGCTGCGGTGTGCATCAAGTCGACGGTTAGCCGAGCGAGCAGGTCGCCGCGTCGCTCGCGCTCGAAGAACCGCACCGAGAGCGTCAGGAGGTGCGCGGCGGTCTTGTTCTGGAGGTCGACGAACACCCGCGCGGCGATCGCGCGCGAGAGATAGAGCATCGCGAAGTTGGTGACCGCGAGCAGCAACGCGAGCACCATTGCCGCTACGAAGACCCACCAGAGCGTGTTCAGGGCGAGCAGGAAGCCCGCGTCGTGGGCGAGGCGCCTTGCCTCGAGCGAGAGGAAAGTCGCCTGCTCGGTGCGTCCGGCTCGGTAGGCCGCGAGCGCGAGGAGTTGGGCCTCGGTCCCGCGCGCGAGGAGATCCCACTCCTCGACCCCGTCGGCTGGAACTGGGGGCAAGTCGTCTGCGGTCTTGCGGAGGGCGTCTGCGCTTCGCTTTAGCAGGGGCTCGAGTCCGAGGCGCTCTTCGGTCTCAAACGTCCCGGCCCCCAGCAGGAGCGGCGAGGCGGCGATCGCGTCGCGCCTCGCGACCGGGACCGCGAGCTTGGCCGGAATCGCAGCCCTGGCGACAGCCTCCTTGGCCTCCCGATCGCCGAAAGTCGAGGAGTAGGCTTCGTCGGCGATCTGGCCCTGGACCTCTCCCCCACGGGAGAAGACTTTGTTCAGGAGTGGCTTGGCGAGCATTGCTCGACCGGCGTCGGAGAGCCCAAACGCGAGGGTGACCACTATCAGAACGAGCATTCGCGGAATGTAGGGCCGGATCAGGGGCACGAGGCGCCAGAGGATCTTGAGGCTGGCGCGCTCTCGGCTCTTCTTGCTCACGCCGGCTCCGCCAACAGGCGGCGATAAACGGCGAGGGTTCCTTCGACCATTGAGTCCGTCGAGAACATTTTCTCGACGCGAGCGCGACCGGCGACGGCGAGTCGCGCCGCGAGCTCGGGATCCGCCAGGAGTCGGAGCACGTTCTTGGCGATCGCGGGCCCGTCCTTGATCGGACAGACCAATCCGGTCTCGCCCTCGATCAGGATCTCGGGCATTCCGCCGGCTTCGGTCCCGACGACGGGGAGCCGAGCCGCGAGGGCGTCGAGGACGCTCGTGCCGAGGCCCTCCATGTGGCTCGGCATGACGAATATGTCGAACGCCTTGAGGAGGGAGGGGACGTCGGTCCTAAAGCCGGTGAACCGGATCCGCTCAGCGACCCCGAGCGTGTCCGCTTGGGCTAGGAGCTCTTCCTTGAGCTCTCCGTCGCCCACGATCACGAACGTGACCTCTGGTTCTTGGGCCAGGATCGTGGGGATCGCCTCGATCAGGTAGCGCTGCCCCTTGTGACCGGCGAGCGCCGCCACGTTCCCGATCAGCTTGTGTCCGTCGGGGACGTCGAGCTCGGCGCGGAGCTTGGCCGTCTCCTCGGGCGCGTCGTCGATTCGCGCGAGGTCGATTCCAGAGTGGACGCAGGTGATCCACTCGGGGGGGAGGCCGTCGCTGATCAGGACTTGGCGGATCGCTTCGCTGACGGTCACGTAGTGGTCGACGCCGTGGCGGTATTTGAGGCCGTTGAGCCCGAAGAAGCTCCGTCGGTAGATCGAGAAGTCGACCCGGCGAGCCACGATCATTTTGGGTCGCCTCGCGGCAGGCGTGAGCCGGACCGCGACCGCGCCCAACGAGTGAGCGTGGCTGGTGTGAGCGTGTACGAAGTTGATCTCACCGGCCAGAATCCGGCGTCGAATGTAGAGCGCGGCGGGGAGGTCGATCTCGCCGTGCATGGTCCGCTCGTGGACGACGTGGCCGCTCTTGGCGGCGCGCTCGGCCATAGGCTTGCCTGGCTGAGCGATGATCTCAGACGGCAATCCTCTGGCAGCGAGTCCGTCTAGGAGATAGAGGACTTGCTGTTCCCCGCCGCGCCAAGTCGGCTCGGTGTTGAGGTGCAGGATTCTGGGTTCGGGCACGTGCGCCTTGGGCCTCAGGCGATCCGGCGCTTGCTGATCCGCTTGAGCGCCAGGACCTCTTCGTAGAGCCGCAGCATGGCCTTGAAGTGGCGATCCCAAGAGTAGGTCTCGGCTTCGGCGCGGGCTGCGAGCGACATGTCTGCCAGGAGTTTGGGGTCCCTCGCGAGGTCGAGGATTCGCTGGGCCATTCCGATCGAGTCGTCGGGGTCGGGCAGGACCCAGCCGGTCTTGCCTTCGACGACGACTTCAGCCGCTCCGGCGCGATCGCTGACGACGCAGGGGAGGCCGGCTGCCATGGCCTCGAGCACCACGTTCCCGAACGCGTCGAAGCGGGTCGGGAGGAACATGGCGTCGGCGACGCCATACCAGCGCTGGATCTCGCTCTGGGGGCCGTAGAACTTAATGTTCTCGCTGACGCCCTTGGCCTGGGCGAGGTGAGTCAGTTCCTTCTCGTATTGGAAGCTCTCCTTGCCGACGACTGCGATCCGGAGCAAGCGACCGTCGGGGATTCCACCCCGCTCCCTCACGATTCGGGCGGCCTCGATGAGCGCCGGGACGCCCTTGCGCTTGTAGTCGTTGGCTACGCAGAGCACGACGAATGCGCTCTGGGGGACCACGATCCGGTCGCGGATCTCGATCCGCCAACGGTCGCGGCCGGCGAGGCTGAAGCGCTCGGTGTCGATCCCGTTGTAGATCGTTATGACCTCAGAGCTGTCGAGGGCGTAGCGGCGCTTGATCTGGTCTCCGACGAGGTCGCTCATGACGACGATTCGCTGGAAGTTGCCGCGTGTGAAGCGGCGTTTCTCGATCTCGAGGATCACCTTTTGGTGGAGGCTGGCGCGCTTGAGGCTCTTCTTGAGCGCGCTCCCGCCAGCGTGATCGATCGAGTATTGCTGGTAGTCAAGCAGACAGCCCGAGCCGTCGGTGTAGACGTCTTGGAAGCTCGTCTTGGTGAACCCGTGCACGATGTCCCACTCGTCGGCCTTGACGTGCTGGGTCAGCCAGCGGTCAAAGCTCCAGACCTTCATGAAGCGGATCTGCTTCCAGGTGTTGGGGACCTTGTGAATCGTGACCCGGGGGTCTGCGTGCTCGTCGGTGAAGTGGCAGAAGAAGTGCACGTCGTGCCCCTCTTCGCAGAGCCGGCGGACGAGGTCCCAGATGTAGCGTTCGACGCCGCCCTGGTTGGTGTATCGGGTGTGAGTGATCGCGACCCTCATGGGGGCGCATTGTGCCTCTGAGCCGCAGGGTTGCAACGATAAGCCGAACCGGATCCTGCTCCGGCCTCCTAACAACAGATCGAGCGCTGCCGGGCCCCGCCGCAGGGCTGAGGTCGAGCTAGCGCTCCTCCCAAAGCTCGGCCCAGGGCGAACTCAGTCCCAGGGTTTGGCCCATGTCGTACTTGGCGACGGTGATCCCGTTCAGCCACTCGAGGCGGACAGCGCCAGCGCTTTGAAGAGGAGGCTCAAGACAACCCGGTCCCAACGCCGAAAGGAGAGGAACCTGAGGAGTTCGTGTGGGCGCGTTGCGCTACTTGCTCGTGATTGCGCTGGTGGGAACACTGGCCTTGCTGACCGTTGGCGAACACGTCGACCGGACCCGGCTGGGCTATGAGCTGCGCGAGCTGGAGCGCGAGCGGGCTCGCTTGGCGGAGGAAGAGAAGACCGCTGAGCTGGCCTTCGAACAGGCGGTCGTGCCCGAGCAGCTGCGCGATCGGGCCGAGGAGCTGAAAGTGGCTGAGCCCGCCGAACTCGCGGTCTTGCTTGGGGCGCGGGCTGAGAGCCCGCGGTGAGCTGGCCCTTTAGCTCCCAGCCTTCGCCCTCTCCTGAGCCCTCTCGGCTGAGCCAGTGGCTCGACACCCTGAGCGACTCGGTCAGCGGCGCCTTCTCGCGCCTCAAGCTCCGCGAGGCCAAGGCTCCTCCCCAGGCCAAGGCTCCTCCCCAGGCCAAGGCTCCTCCCCAGGCCAAGGCTCGCGCCGTCCGGGCCAAGACGACGGCCTGGGCTCAGGAGTCGCTCAAGACCCTCCCGCCTCAGGAAGAGCGACCGGGCCGGCCGACGCGCGCCGCGCGGCTGCGGGCCCGCGTCCTCCTCTCGACCCTGTTCCTCGGCTACGGGGGGCTCGCGTGTCGCCTTCACCAGGTTCAGATCACCGAACACGAGACCTGGCACGCAGCAGGCCGCGCTCAACAGCGCCGGGTCCGCGCGATTCTGCCCGAGCGCGGTCGGATCGTCGCTCGCGAAGGGGACCGAGCGGTCCCGATCGCGGTCTCGGTTCAGCGCGGGAGCCTCATGGTCGAGGGCCGCCAGGGGCGAGTCGTCGAGCGCTTCCTGGCCAGCCTCCGGAGCGCCGTCCCCGACTTGAAGCCTGAGGAAGAAGTCGACGTCGCCCGTCGGCTCCGCGCCGGGCGCGCGTTTTACTTCCGGCGTCGTGAACTCTCTCCCGAGGACATGGGGCGGATCCGCAGACTGCCGCGCGAGGAGCGCCTCCGCCGCTGCACCCTCGAAGAGGAGCCGATTCGGGCCTATCCCTTTGGGCCTTTGGCGGCCCAGGTGCTCGGGATCATGGGGCCGGTCGACGTCGACGGCGACGGGAAGCTAGACGACGTTCGTCGCGGGACGACCGGGCTCGAGCGGTACTGCGAGCGCTGGTTGAGCGGGACGCCTGGCAAGCGCGAGGTCCAGCTCAACGGCGGCCGGAAGCGCAGTCGGGAGCTGGTCGGGCTCGGTCAGAAGCTCGTGCCTGCGATCCCGGGCGCGGACGTGATGCTCTCGATCGACCGCACGATCCAACGGATCGCCGACGAGGAGCTCGCTCGGACCGCCAAGGAGCACCAACCCGAGGGGGCGGCGGTCGTCGTCGTCGACCCAGCGACGGGGGACATTCTCGCGATGTCCTCTTGGCCGACCTTTGATCCCCACGATCCGGGCAAGGGCTACGCGCTGGGTCAGCACAACCGCGCGATTCAGCACACCTACGAGCCCGGCTCGACCATGAAGCCGCTCCTGATCTCGACTGCCTGGCAGCTGGGCCTCGGCGGGCCGGATCGCATGATCCACTGCCCGCGGATCTTCCGCGTCCCGGGGCGCCGGAAGCCAGTCGTCGACTCTCACACTGTCGGGACCGTCCCCGAGATCCAAGTGATCATTCAGTCCAGCAACGGCGGCGCGGTCCAGATCACGCTCCGCCTCAGCCACGACCAAGTCCGTCAGGCGCTGGCCGACTTCGGGCTCGGTTATCGGACCGGACTCCCGCTCCCCGGCGAGGCTCGGGGCGACACCCGCTCGCTCCGCAGAATGAACAGCGCTCACCTGGCCGCGGTGGCTCAGGGCTACGCGGTGACGGTCACGCCCCTCCAAATGGCGCTCGCCTACGGGGCCCTCGCCAACGGGGGGACGCTCCTCCGCCCTCGCTTGATCCGAGCGATTCGAACTCGCGACGGGAAGCTGATTGAGGCCTTCCCGCGCCGCGCTGCTGCGCGTCCGCTCGGGAGTGAGATCAGCCAAGGACCCATGCGAACTGCCTTGACGGCCGTCGTGAACTCCAAGCGCGGCACCGCCCGGCGGGCAAAGTCCAAGCGCTACATGATCGCGGGCAAGACCGGGACGACCAAGAAGATCGTCAACGGCAAGTACCACGAGCGAGAGGTCGTGGCTTCCTTCAGCGGCTACGCCCCGGCCGAGGCGCCTCGGCTCGCGTTCACAGTCGTGGTCTGGGGCCCCTCGACGAAGAAGAAGCGGGCCTGGGGCGGAACGGTCGCCGCGCCTTGCGCAGGTCGGATCGCAGATCGAGCGCTGCGCATGATGCGCGTCCCCGCGAGCCCGGGGAGCCCCGAGGCCAAGGAGACCCGCTCTAAGTAGAGGCCTCACAGCGCTGGCCCGTTGTTTTGATGATGTCGGAGGCGTTTGATGTAACTGGTGCATGAGCGCACGCGGATATGCAGTCGAATTGAGATCTCGGGTGGTGGCAGCCGTCGACCAGGGCATGACCCTG
>JAESQQ010000809.1 GCA_016765095.1 Planctomycetota bacterium
CCCCGCGCCCGAGGCGCAATACGGCCTCGCGACGCCCCGTCCTCAGTCCCGAGGAGCTCTCGGTCAACCTGTTCGAAGGAATGCGAAAGGCGCTCTGCGCCCTCTCCGGCGACAAGCCGCTGGTCGTGATCCTCGACGAGATCAACGCTGCCGACGAGCCAACCCTCGAAGTGATCCGGAGCCTCCTCCCAGACCCGGGGCGAGTCCTGTTCGTCGGCAGCGCCCGCAGCGCCGCTTCGGCGCTCAAAGACACTTCCTATGCGGCGTTCCGGAAGCACCTCGACGACGAGGTCAGCAACTGCTTCAAGATCGAGCTCTCCCCCCTCGACGAGAGTCAGACCGTCGACCTGGCTCAGCTCATGCTGCAGGGATTCCGGCCCCCGACTCCCCTCGCGAACGATCTGTTTCGATTCACCCAGGGCAACCCGCTCTATATCGAAGGCGTCCTGCGCCACTTGATCGACACTCAGCTCCTCTCGCGAACCGAGACCGGCTGGCAAGTCGCCCAGGCCCTCCCTCAGGAGATCCCCGTCACGCTCGAAGACGTGCTCCGCCAAGGGCTCGCGATCCTCGATCCCGAGACGGCGCAACTCCTGAGCGAGGCCGCCGTCGTCGGCCCGAACTTCGAATTCAACGTCCTCCAGTCCTCGAGCAGCACGGAGCGAAGCGAGGGCGAGACCCTCGACCTCGTCTCTGAGGCGGTCCGCCAGAAGGTCCTGCGCGACACCGGCGAAGACCTAGACCTCGAGTTCCGCTCAAAGACAGACTCCGACGTCAGCTACGCCCAGCTCCCGACCCCCGACCTCCAGGAGGCCCACCAGCGCGTCGGCGAGGTCCTCGACGGCAAGGAAGGCCAACAAGCTGCCGCGGCCTACCACTTCACTCGCTCGGGAGACAACGAAGCGCTGGAGCGTGTCTTGGCGCGAGTTCGCGAGCGTCGGGAGCTGCTCTTCAATCGCGAGGCGATCGAGTCGATCCTCGTCAGCGCGGGCAGCAACCTCCCCGAGATAACCGGCGAGCCCCCGCTCAAGCTAGCCGCCGAGCTGCCTCGCTTGGCCAAAGCCTTGGCCACCGGGGCCAAGGTCACCCGTCTCTACTCGCTCGGCTCGAAGGTCGTCGAGGAGGCCCTCCGGGGGCTGGTCGCGGCGATCAAGCGCTGCCACCAGCACGCGCCTGGGTTCACGATCGGACACCGCGGAAACGATCTCGTCCTCAACGGACACACCGTCGACAAGGCGTATGCCAGCGGAGAGTATCAGGAGGCCCTGGTCGGGATCTATCGCGTGATCTCGATCAAGAGCCTGACCTTCATGGACGGGATCACGCCGAGCGAGCTCCTCTCCTTCCTGAGCGAGTGCGCCAAGCACACCGTGATGGTCCCCCTCGAGCGCTACTTCTGGAGGGTGTTCGCCAAGGAGGGCGACTTGACCCACCTCGGCGTGGCTCAAAAGACCCTCGTGCTCAAGCACAAGCGAGAGACGGGCAGCGTCAAGCGCCCTCGGCGAGCGTCGGCGCCGGCCCTTAGCGACGAGCAGCTCCCCCTCCTCAAGGAGATCGTGCGCCACTTCATGGTCGCGCTCGACCGCCTCCGCAACCGAGCCGCGAATCCAAACGCCCCACCCGTCAGCCAGCCTGCGGCTGAGCTCGAACGTACCCTCCGCCAGCTCTTCGAGAAAGTCCCCGGCCTCGTCCTGCACCCCTTGGAGAGCGACCCGGCCTCCCTGATCGTGAACGGGACCCGCTTTGAGGCCCGCGCCCTCGGGCCCGCTGGGCCCGCCCTCCTCAAGGTCTTCAACGAAGGCCGGATCCGGGGTCTGCTAGCGCTCCCCGAGGTCACGTCCCGCGAGCTCGAGCGCTTCATGATCCGCTTGGCTGCGATTCCAGCCGCTCCGCCAGACGACGAGGCTACGACCGAGGTCGCGCGCGACGGTTCGTTCCCGAATCTCGTCGTGGGAGAGGCGCTGTTCGAACTCGCCCACGCTCTTGTGCAGCGCGGGACTGGAGACGAGACTAAGGGCCGACAGGGGATTCCAGAGTATTCCCTAGACGAGGCTCCTCCTGTCGACGTTCTCCTGCCGAAACGGGAGAGGGATCCCGACTTGCCCGACACGTTCACCTGGCCCTCGGACGCGCTCTTCTCCGAAGCGCGCCGGCTCTACATGAGCAAGCCCATCCAGCTCCTCGAGGAGCCCGAGGGCACGTTGGCCGAGACCTTGGAGAAGCTCCTCCTCCTCCCAGACCCCAAGGCGCACGAGGCCGCCCGCCTAATGCTTGAGCGCCTCGCGCTCAACTTCGCGAGCACCGACGCCCGCGAGCGTCGCAAGACGGCCGAGGCCTTCCAGACGCTCTCCATGAAGGGCGGTCGAGAGGTCCGGGCTCGGTTCTACAAGGCTGCGCTCACACGCCTCGTCGACGCGCTAGACCTCGAGAGCGACGTCGCGATCTTCGAGCGCCTGGCGGGCTGCGCGCGACTCGGGATCCTGGATCGAATCGCCGACGGCGACTGGGACACGGCCAGCCGACTGACTCGAGCCGTGGCGTGTCGCCGGGCGGGTCGCTCTGGGTCTGTCGACCTGGCTCACGCGGGTCGCAAAGTGATCGACGCGATCCTGGCCGATCCGCGCTCCGAGCGCCTGTTCGAGACGATCGAGGCCGGCAGTCAACAGGAGCGCCGCAAGGCCGCGAGGGTCCTCGAAGGCATGGGAGACGCCGCAGTCCCTCGGCTGGTCGCAGCCTTGACCACGACCGAGCGGGGTCGTGTCGAGAACTTCCTGATCGACATGCTCGCGTCACTGGTCCCAAACAGCGAGGCCGCCCTCCGCAAGGAGTTGACCCCCGAGACGGCCCCCGACGCCGCGATCAAGTTGATCCGAGCTTCAGCGGTCGTGTGCCGCGACGCGGCGCCCGTCTTTATCTCGGGGCTCTCCCACAGCGAACACAGCGTCAAGTCAGCGACCCTCAGCGAGGCTCGCAAGGTTGGCGGCAAAGTCGCCCAACAGGTCCTTCAGTGGGCGTTGACTCACGGGACCGCGGCGGTCCGCCTCGAGGCGGTCAAGCACCTCGGCGAAATGGCTCGCCCCGAGGCCTTGGACGGCATGATCGACTTGACCCAGACCACGACCCTCGTCGAGGTCCAGCGGGAGTGCTGCTTGGCCTTTGGAAAAATGGCGCTGACCCGCGGGCACCACGACAAGATCATTCCAGTCCTGGCTGCAATCCTGACCCCCGGTTTCCTCCGCAAGGATTACCACGAGGACGTCCGCCACGCGGCGGCTTGGGCGCTCAGTCAAATGGCAGACGCCGACCCGGCGCGCCGGGCGCTCAAGAAAGTCGCCGACGACAGCAACGAGCGGGTCTCGCGCGTTGCGCGCATGACCCTCGACCACCGAAAGAGGGATTGAGCCTATGAGTCAGTCTCGTCGCGCGGGGGGGTTCCTGTTCGTCATAGCAGGCGTGCTCCTGTTGGGTGCGCTCTCGTTCCCGCACGTCAAGACGTGGCAGCACGAGCGAAAGCTCAAGGCCCACAGCGAAGCGATCGAGACCCACGCCGAGTCCCTCAAGAGCCACGAGAAGGCGATCGAAGATCACGGAGCGCGGCTCAAGCAGGCCGAGGCCCGCCTCGACAGCCACGACAAGGCGATCGAGACCCAGGGAGCCACGCTCCAGAGCCAAGCCCGCCGCCTCGAGGATCAGGCCAAGAACCTCGCAAGCCACGACGCCAAGCTCAAGGAGCAGCGCCTGGCCCTCGAGACGCTCGAGAAGCGCCTCAAGACCCTCGAAGACGGCACGAACGCCGACAGGGCCGCCGACAAGGCCGACGCCAGGAAGCTGCGCGAAGAGGCCAAGGCCCTCCGCGATCGACTCGGGGCCCTCGAGCGCGCCCGAGCCCGCGAGGGCGCCGCGAACAAGAAGGCGCTCAAGGACTTGCTCCAACGCCTCAAGGCCCTCGAGCTGAACGCTCCGGTCCCCAACTAGGGAACCGTCTCGCGCTCGAGCCACGCAGCCTCGTCCTGGTTGCTGCCGGAGGCGCGGAGCTGGGTTCGAGGTCACTGTTCAGCGGCCTCCCGCTGACGTCTTTTTTCGACTCGCTCAAGCACGGGGTCCCCGCGCCGGCCGGACGCTCCCGGTCTCCTTCCACCTTCGGCCCCTTCTGTTCGCTATTCGCGCTTCGCTCGCCGGTACTCCTCGACCGGTAGGGCGCCGATGCCCCAGTTCTCCAACTCCACCTCGTCTATGACGACGAAGGTGGTCTCTGGGTCCTTGTCCAGCACGTCGGCCAGCAGCTCGGTGACACCCCTGATGAGGGCGGCCTTCTGCGCCTTGGTCGTATCGCCTTCGCGGGTAATCCTGATGTTCACGTATGGCATGGTTTCTCCTTAGGCCCGACCGATGACGAATCCGCCGTCGACCCGCAGCTGGTGACCGGTGGTGAAGGTGGCGTCGGTCAGATAGAGCACAGCGGCGGTGGTCTCCGCCACTTCGCCCACGCGGTTGAGGAGGTGGAGCCCGCCGTAGGCGTCCACGCCTTCGCCTTGGAGTGGCGTGCGGATCACGCCCGGCGCCACGAGGTTGACCCGGATGTCGTCGGGCGCCAACTCTGCCGCGAGGCTGTTGGTGAGGGCGTGAATCCCGCCCTTGCTCACGAGCGGGGCGGAGGCGGGGAGGCCGGTGATGGCGTGGTCGATCAGGACGGTCCCGATGTTGACGATGCTGCCGCCCCTCCCCTGCTCGCGCAGCTGGCGCACGACGGCTTGAGTCGTGAGGTACGTTCCTCGCAGGTTGTTCGTGAAGTAGCCGTCGAGCTCGTCTTCGGTGACGTCGAGGAAGGGCTTCGGAGCGAAGGTGCCAGCGTTGTTGACCAGCACGTCGACCCCGCCGAAGCGCTCGACTGCCGTCTTGACCAGCGCCTCGCCGGTCCGCTTGTCGCCAATGCCGCCTGACACGGTGGCCACCCGATCGCGCGCCCCCAAGCCTCGCGCGACGCGCTCGAGTTTCTCCACGTTGCGGCCGTTGAGGACGACGTTCGCACCGCGATCAAGGAACGCGCGCGCAATGTCGAGGCCAATGCCGCTAGACGAACCAGTAACGATGACGGTCTGTGTTGAGTTGGACATTTCAGTTCTCCTAGAAGTGTTGGGGGTCGAACTACACGAAAGACGACCGGTCGTCTTTCGTGGGGCAAAAAGGGGGGATCAGCGAGGTTTGAAGTAGTCGTCAAGGAGGTGACGCAGGCACTGGTGGAGGGGGGCGAGCGAGCGCTCGATCTTCATGCGAATGACCGCGCCTTCCCAGGCGTGAATCAGCAGGTCCGCGAGCTCCCCTGGGTCAATGTCCTTGCGGATCGTGTCCTGTTGCTGCGCCTTCGCGAGTGCGTCGCGCATTCCACCCTGCCAGGCGGCGAAGGCCTCCGAGAGGGCCTGGCGGCAGACCTCACTCCCCTCCAACTCGCCACCCAGGTTGGCAACGAGGCAGCCCCCCATGTAGTCGGCAGCCTCGAACTCAGCCATTAGTTGAGCGAAGAACACTCGGAGCCCGGTCAGCGAGTCCGGGGTCGGGCCAAGAACGTCGCCCATTTTCTTGCCCAGGCAGCTGGAGTAGTGCCGAATCACGGCCGCCCCGAACTCCTCCTTGCTCTTGAAGTAGTTGTAGAAGGACCCCTTGGGGACGTTGACTCGGTCCAGCACCTCCTTGATCCCGGTGCCGTGATAGCCCCGCGCAAGGAACGCGCTCACTCCCTCCTCGAGGAGGCGCAAGTTGGTTTCGCTGTTGAGTCTCGAGCGGGCCACGAAGGAAACAATACGACCGGTCGTCTTTTGCCGCAAGGGGGAGCGTCAAGAACCAGGGCCAACCCGTCCGGTGACCGTGAATGAAAGGACCCTGAAGCCGAACGCGTCCGCTGCGTTTCGAGTCGAGTTCTCTCTTCCTGGCCCTATCGAGCGAAGACGCACGCGCGTACGGTGCAGGCTGGAGCCTTTAACCCCCCTTTGACCCCCCTTGGATTCTTCTGCGAGCCCGTTAGCGCGTTGAGCCATCTCGTGGCTGCGGTGGCTGCGATCGTGGCCGCTCCTTTCCTCCTTCGGAGGGCGCGGGGAGACCCCGGCTCGATCGCGTCGCTCGCGTTTTACACCTTCACCCTCGTGTTCCTGTTCGCCATGAGCGGGCTCTTTCACGCACAATCGCACGGCACCGCCGCCCGCGCGCTCTTTCAGCGCTTCGACCACGCCGGAATCTGGCTCCTGATCGCGGGCTCGTACACGCCTCCCCACGTGATGCTCTTTCGCGGGCCCTGGCGCTGGGGGGTCTTGGTCGTGGTGTGGACGATCGCGGCGGCCGGAATGGGCGTCAAGTTCATGCTTCCGATCGACGTGATCCCTCCCTGGCTCAACGTCTCGCTCTACCTAGGCGTCTCCCTGCTCGGCGTAGTGAGCGTCGTGCGCCTGATCCGCCACCGGGGGGTCAGGGTCGTGTGGCTTCTCTTCGTCTGCGGCGGCCTCTATATCGCCGGAGCAGCGTGCTACTTGTTCCGGACCCCCTACGTCGTCCTTCCCGGAGTGCTCGGCTATCACGAGGTCTGGCACTTCGCGGTCGTAGCCGGCCAGACCTGCCACTGGATCTGGGTGTTCCGAATCACAGGCGCGCGGAGCGATCTCAAGATCTAGACCTCTGCCCCGACTGCCACTCGGCGATTCACCGCTTGATCCCTTCCGAGAAGGCCCTCGCGAGGCAGTTCGCGACGCGTGAGCAGCTCCTAGCTCACGAGGAGCTGGGCAAGTTCGTGGCCTGGGTCTCGACGCGCGAAGGCAAGCGCCGCTACCGGATCCGCTGACCCTACGCCTCCTCGGACTTCCAACGACTATGACAAGTAGGCAGACTCTGGTGCATGCCAGACACGCCTGCCCACACTAACGCCGATATCCAAGCCGCCTGCCTCGCCGCTGTGGCCGCGGACTGGCGATTCTTCAAGGCCGGCCCCAGGGCCCACGCCTACGGTCGGCTCTTCTGCCCAGCCAATGCTCGCGGAGGTTGCATTGTCAGCGTCTATGGAACGCCTGGAAATCCGCGAGGCCACGCCCGCCACATCCTCCGCATGGTGGCCGCCTGTGCTCACGAGCCCGCAGGTGAGGCCTAGCGCGGGCTCGCCATCTGCTTTCGGATCTTGACCTTGGCCCTCCAGCGACCAGAATGATGACTATGACCACTCACGTTCTCTCCGTCGCACTGGCGAACCGGTCTGAGCTCTCGGACGACCTTGACCGGCTTCTCCTCCAGATTCCCGAAATGTGCGGTTCCTCGTCTCGCGACGGAGTCGTCTCGGTCGCCTTCGAGTTCAGCTCTCAGGAAGTCGGGGACGCAGGCGAAGCAGCGAAGCGGGCGATTCAGGCCCTTGGAGAGGTCGGGCTCGTGGCTAGTCGGGTCGACCTCGAGGTTGAGGTCGAGGCTTAACTGGGCTCAGGGCTCTCAAGCAAGCGCCGCTACCGGATCCGCTGACCCTCCTCCTCCTCGGACTTTCCAAAGGGAGTCGGCTGGCTCCAGACCCGCTTGCGGGCGAGGGCCTCGAGCTCTTCCCTGGCGCGGGCGCGGGCCTCCCCCTCGAGCTCAGCGCAGAGCTGTCGAGTTGTGGTCGTCGTGTCGCTAGGCATGCCGCGTGGCGCGTCTGGATCCTCCGCCGCCGCCCCCCCGACTCGGTAGGGGGGCTCCTCGACGAGCCTGTAGTGGGGCTTCTCAACGATCCGCTCGACGTTCCAGAGGTGGAAGGGCTTTTGGTTGGCATTTAGTCCCTCGCGGACACTGGCGGGGACGCTCGTCGTCCGATCCCCTTCCGCGACGAGCAGGCGGCTCTCGAGCGCTCCCCAGCTGGACGCCTCACCGAGCCGTTCGGCGAAGGCTAACCATGCCCAGCCGGGCGCCTCTTGCTCGACGAGGAGCTGACCCAGCCCGCCGGGCGAGAGCCCCCAACTGACCTCCCTCCGGGCTACGAGTCGAGCGCAGAAAGCCCGCGACTTGGCGTCGTCCCAGCTCACGAGGGACTCTGCCCGCGGTGGAGAGCAGCCGCGCGCGCGCAGAGCTCTGCGGGGAGACCCGCTTGTCGTGCGGCCTCCAGGGCGTAGCTCCGACCGACTTCACCCATTGAAAGCCGAAAGGTCGGCCGCCCCGCCTCGTCGAGCCCGACGGCCGCGCAGCGCGCCTCTGCGCGCTGCGTCGCGAAGCGCTTCAACTCGGGGAGGTGAGTCGTCGCGAGCACGGTCACGTCGGGCAGGGCGAGGACGTGCTCGAGGACAGCTTGAGCGAGGGCCGCAGCCTCGGCCGGATCGGTCCCACGACCGATCTCGTCGAGAAGGAGGAGGGTCCCCGGACCCGTCGCCGCGAGGGCGTCTGCCAGATCGCGGGCGTGGGCTTGAAAAGTCGAGACCCCTTCGCCGACGCTGCTCCGCGAGTCGGCGACGGCTACGAACCCGCTGAAGATCGGGAGGGAGCCGCCCTGGACGGGCGCCGCCGCTCCGCACTGAGTGAGCACCGCGCAGAGCGCGAGCGTCTTCATGGCCGCCGTCTTGCCTCCGCCGTTGGGCCCGCTGATCAGGAGCAGCCGCTGGCTCGCGGGGAGCTCGAGGCTGATCGGGACGCACTCCTCCTCGCCGCGGAGGAGGGGTTGCCGGGCACCCTCGAGCAGGAGCCGCGCGCCCTTTGGGTCCGCGCGCGAAATCGGCCGAAAGTCCCCCTCTTTTCCGAGGCGAGCCATGGCTTGGTGGAGATCCGCTTGAATCACCCCGCGCGCGAGATCGAGGAGCGAGTCGCCGTGGCTCAGCGAGGCCTCCGAGAGCTCCGCCGTGATTCGGACACACTCGTCGCGCTCGGCCACGAGCAAGTCGCGGAGCCCGTTGTAGGCCCCGGCCAGCGCGTTGGGCTGAACGAAGTAGCGCTCGGCCTCGCGGTGCAAGATCGGCCCCGGCACGCGGTGCAGCTCGCTCGCTCGGACGAGGAGACAAGGGCACCCTTCACGCACGACCGGCCGCTGCTCGAGAAGCGCGAGGACGACCGATCCGTCTCGACAGAGCTGAGTCAGCCCTTCGTTGAGGATCGCGCTCTGACTCGCCAGCGCCCGGCGAAGATCGTTCAGGCGCTCGCTGGCCTCGTCGCGAAACGCTCCGAAGGGCCCGATCGCGCGCTCGATTTGCTCGGCGAGGACGGCCTCGGCCTCCACCGCCGCGCTCGGCTGAGCGCAGAGCGCGCCCAGGCGCGGCGAGCCTGTGTAGGCGCCCCGCGCGATCGCGCCCGTTCGAATCGTGGCCGCGACGCCACGCAGCTCGCGGCTATCGAACAGCCGACCCTCACGCCCTCGTCGCTCGAAGACGTCTTGGAGATCGCTGACCCCTTCCAGGTGAGCCAGGGCGCTCCCCTCGAGCAGCACGCGAGCCTCGGCGCTCGCTTCTTGGAAGGCTAAGACACGCTCGGGCTCGAGCGCCGGCAGGAGGCGGCGAGCCGCGCTCCGCCCGCCGCCGCTCTCGGCGTGGTGGGCGAGTTGATCCTGAAGAGCGCGCCACTCGACAAACTGCAGGAAACGCTCCAACGCCTCGGCGCGGGCCTCTTCACTGATCTCCCTCCCTTCGCTCACCAAGTCCTCTAGAGCCTCACCGCGAGGGCCAGGCCACGATCAGCCAGCGACCGGCGGTCGTCTTGCGGAGCCGAAAGGGCTCCTTGTGCTGGGGGATCCGAGCCGTCGCGGACAGGCCCTTGATCTTGACCCTCAGCTTGGCGAGCTGCTTCTTGGCCAGGGCTTTGGTCATAGGGCCCCCGCCTCGTTCGATCCGAGTCTTGAACAAAGTCGCGAGCTCCTTGGCTGTGATCTTGGGCGCCTTGGGGTCGGCCTTGATCACGTCGGCGAGCACGGCCTTGAAGTCAACGACGCCGTCCAGACTATCGGTGGGCTTGACGCGAGCCAGGGCCAACAAGAAGACCTCGATCGCCTCCTTGGGGGTCTTGGTCCCTAGCGCGGGCGGCGCGGCTGGCTCGGGCAGATCCCGGCTGACCTGATCCTTGGTCCCGGCCACGAAGCGGTAGGGGATCCCCTTCCCAGACATGACCAGGAGCTGACCTCCTGGAGTCAACCAGAGGTCGAGCGGGTCTCCCTTGCCGGTCAGGCGGACTTTGACGGCCTTGACCTTCGCGCCGCGGTGGCTGATCTCCGCAGCGGGACTCACCGTGAGGGTTAGCGTCGCGGGGCCAGTGACCTTGCGCTGGCGGCCGGCCCAGAGGATCGCGGGGAGGGCGTAAGCGCCTGGGGTCGCGGCCAGCTTCGCGGCGACCGCCCTCAGGCAGGGTCCGTAGTTGGGGCCTTTGACTGGGGTTCGCTGAGCGGAGCGAGTTGCCTCGCCCTCCCCCTGGAGGTTCGTCCGGACCCAGGCGCTCTCCTTCTGCTCGAGGATCGTGCGCCGGACTTGGGGGCCCGCCTCGAGCTTCCCTCTCTCGACGGTCTCCTTGCGGATGAGGGAGAGGTCTGCGGCCATGAAGACCTTGACCTGTTGGTGATAGCTCGCCCTACCCAGCAGCTCGAGGGAGACGGTCGTCTCTTCGAGGTAGACCGCTCCGCTCTCCTCGGGGGCCCGCGAGACGACGCTCGTCAGCAGCCCAACGCGCTGCCGGCGGAGGTAGATCCCGAGCGTCGTAGTCCGAGCCAAAGCCGGGTCGAACTCCTTCAAAGCGGCCAGAGCCGGGGGCGGAGCCACGACTGGCTCGTCGCCCCAGGCCAGGCCCACCAGAACCAGGTAGGCCAGGGCCACCCTGCAACTCGATCCGAATCTCTGCTTGGCCCTCATGGAGCCTCCCGTCCCGCTCAGTGTGCCCGTTGGCGCGTCCTACGCCACTACACACGCGAAAATGCCCCCAGACGGTCCCGATTTCTCGAAGACGCCCGCTGCCAGGCCTGGAAGCCGCCTGTCCCTCCGGGACAGACGGCGGGCGGGGGTAAACCCCGCAACCCTACAGATCGCCGGCCCCTCGCGGACTAGTAGGGGCGGGGTTTACCCCCGCCCGAGGCGCCGTAAACCAGCGCTCAGTGCGGAAAATACGTGATCAGCCACTTCCCGTCCTTGGTCTTGCGAAGCTTGAACGGCTTCGGCTGACCCGGGAGCAGGATCACGGCGGTGCCTATCCTTCGTCCATGCCGTGCTGGCGGAGCTTGTTGTAGAGCGTGCGGCGAGTCGTCCCGAGGAACTTCGCCGCCTCCTTCTTGACGCCCTGAGCCGCCCGGAGGGCGGCCAAAATCGCGCGGCGCTCGGCCGCCTTGAGGGTTAAGACTTCGTCTCCCGACTCACCTTGGAGGGGGTCGGCCAGGAGCTTAGCCCGCTGCGCTGCAGGCGCGCTAGCGACCGGCGTCAACTCGAGCTTCCCGAGGGTCACGAAGCGCGTGATCGCGTTCTGAAGCTCGCGGACGTTTCCTGGCCAGGAGCGATCGGCGAGCTCGTCCAAGACGTCCTCGCTGAGCGGAGGAATCGTCGCCGAGGGTGGCAGAGCCGTGAGGGCGTCGGCGTAGAAGTGCTCTGCGAGGAGGGGGATATCCTCGGGGCGTTCGTCCAACGAGGGTGTCCGGAGCTCGATCACGTTCAGACGGAACAAGAGGTCCTCGCGGAACTGTCCTTCCGCGACCATTGCCTCAAGGTCGCGGTGGGTGGCGGTCAGGACCCGGACGTCGACTTTCCTCACGACCGCGTCGCCGACCCGGCGAACCTCACCCTCCTGGAGGACTCGGAGCAGCTCGGCCTGAAGCCGAGGCGGCGCCTCGCCGATCTCGTCGAGGAACAGCGTGCCTCCGTCGGCGCGTTCGAAGAGTCCGGCTCGATCCTCGTCGGCGCCCGAGAAGGCGCCCTTCACGTAGCCGAACAGCTCCGACTCCAGGATCGAATCGGTCAGGGCTGCGCAGTTGAGGGCCACAAAGGGCGCCTCTGCGCGGCGGCTGAAGCGGTGGAGCGTCTTGGCGACGAGCTCCTTGCCGGTCCCGCTCGCGCCTCGGATCAAGACCCGCGCTGAGGTCGGTCCGACCCGCTCGATCATGTGGAACAGGCGAAACATGAGCTCGCTCTTCCCAATGAAGCCGTCGCCCTCGAGGCGCTCGCGCTGCGCGTCGGTCTCACGCAGGAAGAGCTCGGTCAACGACTCGCTCCGGCGTCGCTCGGCGTCCCGGCGACGGGTCCGCACGATCACGCCCGAGGCGATCCGCGCAAAGCGAGCCACGAGCGCTTCGCTCGCCTCGTCGAAGGCCGCGACCTCTGGCCCGCGCCGATCGAGCACGACGCTCCCAAGATCACGACGGCGGTAGCGGAGCGGGGCGGCCACGACGGCCTGGAGATCGAGGGCCTTGGCGCTCCGGCTCCCGGCGAAACGCGGGTCCTCTGCCGGGCGGACTGCGCGCAAGCTGATCAGTTCGGCGGACGCTCGCTCCGCGATCTTGCGCGAGACTTGGCGCGCAGGATCCACGACTTGAAAGCCACGTGCGTCTCGCGCAGCTCGCACGAGGAGCCCCTCACCAGGCTGACGAAGCAGGACGAAGCCTCGCTCCGCGCCGACCGCCTCGACGAGCTCAGCCAGGATCAGATCCAGGAGCGCGGCGAGGTCCATGTTGGGGTCGGCGTCGAGGAGGCGCTCGGTCATGCGACCGAGGCGATCGCTCCACTCAGCGGGGGCGAGGGTCGCCAGGTCACGGGGAGGTGTCGGGTCGGTCTGCTCCTCGCCTTCGCCCTCTTCCTCGGCGCGAGCTCGGGCCTCCTCAAGCGCGCCCTCGATCCGCGCGCGCTCCGGGGCGACCGCGGGGAAGTGCGTCAGCGACTCCTCGAGGGAGACGACGGCCAGCACCGGGTGCCCGGCCCGAAGGTGAACCCCGCCGAGCTGAGCCAAGATCGGCCCCAAGACCTCGAGCTTCTGCGCGCGAGCCGCGACTTCAGCGGCCTCGAGGTGGGCGACTTCGGCGTCTAGGGAGCCCAGGGCGCGAGCCGCGCCCGCCGCCTGGAGGTTGAGCTCCAACAGCGCCTCGCCCTGCGCGGCTCGAAGAGCGGCCTCGCAGACCCCCAGCGCCAGGTCCGGCTTGCCTTCGAGCAGGTAGCGCCGCGCGCGCTGGGTCTCTTGGTGGGCCTCACTCACTCGCTTGGCTCCGGGTCTGAAGGAGGAACTTGGGTCCGAACCCAGGCCCGGAAGCGGTGCACGCGCCGCGAGCGGCTCGACTCGCTGCGGGAGAGGAGAAAGCGCTCGAACTCCTCGAGCGCGAACCCGTCGTTGGGTTGAGCCCAGAGCTTCTCGACGAAGCCTTGCTCGCTCTCGTGAGCCGCGATCCGAGAGCGCTGAAGGCTCTGAATGTGGACCGCTTGGAGGAGTCCGTCTTGGCTCGGCTCGAGGCAGCGCAGCGCGAGCAACGAGGCGGCGGCCCGCAGGCGCTCGGCGTCGAGGCCCCGCTCGGCGTGGACCTTCTCCAAGGAGTCGGGGTCGTCGCGAAGGGTCTCGAGGCGGCGCCGGCACCAGGTCTTGAGCTCGCGCCGAAGCGCCTCGTCGACGTCACGCTCGAAGGCTTCGCGCCAGCGCGTCACGACCTCGTCGAGGAGCGAGACGGGCACGCCTTCATTGGCAATGCGCTTGCCGAGCCCACTCGCGATCTCGACGTGGGTCCAAGCCAAGTGGAAGATCGCGTCCAACTGGAGGTGATAGGGCTCCCTCAGCGCGCCTCGATACGCGTCGGCGAGGTCCTTGGGGCTGAGGCCGCTGGCCCCAAGCTCGTCGAGGTTTCGCGCCTCGTCTCCCTGAGCGAGGGCCCGCGCGAAGGCCTCCTGAATCGCCTCCCCGTCTTGGGGGACGCTCTCGAGGGCGAGGTAGGTCAAGAGCGCGCCCGAGAGCACCGCGTCGGTCAACGAGACCTGAAACAGGACGTCCCAAAAGGCATGGGGGCCCCCGCCGGCGTCGACGCAGCTCGAGGAGAGCGCGCCACCGGCGGTCAGGGCGAGGAGGGCCTCGGAGTCGTCCACGACGGGGATCGCGGCTTGGATCCCCGCTTGGCAGGCTTGGAGGAGCGCTGGCGAGGCCATGGCCTCGACGAGCGTCGCGCGGAGTGCGCTCAGGCGCTCAGGGCCTGGCTCGAGCTCGCACTCCCGGGCTGCGCTCGTGAGCCCAGCTACGAAGTCGGCCAGCGG
>JAESQQ010000810.1 GCA_016765095.1 Planctomycetota bacterium
CGCATTGGTAGGGGCGGGGTTTACCCCCGCCCGGCCCCCAGGCCTTGCCGCTCGGCCTCTCTGGAGCCTCCCGCGCACTTAGCCGTCGCCCTCGCCGTCGTCCTCGCCGTCGTCCTCGCCCTCGCCGTCGCCCTCGTCCTCGCTACGAACGTAGCGGTCAAAGAGCTTTGTGCCGCTTGGCAGGAGCGTCTCAAGGTGCGCTGCGCCGGGGTCGGCCCCGATCGTGGTGTCGAGGCCCCACCAGCTGCTCCAGCCTTGGCCTTGGATCTTCTCGATCGCTAGCTTGGCCCCCTCGAGGTCACCCGCCACGGCTCGCGCTCGTGCCAGGCGCCACCAAGCGCTTCCTTGGGATTCCAGGTGGGGGGGGACGGCGTCAGGCGCGATCGCCTTCGTCAACTTGATCGCCTCCTTGGCGTAGGCCTCCCGCTCTTTGCCCTCGGCTGCGATCGCGAGGTCGACCAGGGCGTCTCCCTCGCAGGCCTGGAAAAACTTCTTCCGTCCAGTGAGGACTTGTGCAGCCCGGAACAGGTCTCGGGCGAGGGCAGCTCGTTCGCCGTCGAGGCCCTTGCCGTGAAAGCGAAAGTTGGTTCGCACGGTCCAGAACAGGGTCTCGGTCGGCGTCGCGCCGCGGTTGAAGGCTGCGCTCCGGAGGTAGAGCAGGATCAGTTCGTCGGCGTCGGCTGGGGTGGCCAGGCGCTCCCAGGCCCACCAGGCGCAGTTGCGTTGCACGCTCCAGAGGACGGTTTGCCCATGTCCGTAGGGTCGCGCGAGGCCCTCAGCGCTGAAGGGGTGGAGTTCGCCCGCGTCGTCTTTGAATCGCGCGTAGAGAATCACGCCCGCCGCCACGGGGTCCCAGCGGCGGATCCAGGCTTTCCAGATCTCGCGTCCCTCCGGTTGGGTCGCGAACAAGGCGTCCCGGAGCACGCTGTTCGACTCGAGCTCTTCGACAGGTCCCCGGTAGCCGAGCGCCATGAAGGTCGGCAGGCTGAGCCTCTCGCCGAGGGGCCGGTCCTTGAGGCCCTCAAGCAGTGCCTGCGCGGCCTGGCGGCTCCAGAGCTTGGTTCGGGCGGCCTGTCGCTCGGCCGTCTCCTCGTCGCTCAAGTCGCGGAGGTCGGGATCGCCCGAAACCTGGAGGGCGCGCCAGTGGAGATACTCGGCGCGGGCTCGGGCGCGCTGTCCGGGTTGATCGGCGGGGATCGTGATCGCGAGGGCTTGCTCGAACTCGTCCGCCGACTTGGAGACCGAGTCGAAGGCCACGTCGGCGCCTGTTCGAAGCCGGAGCGAGAGAGAAGTCAGGGGCAGCCGCGACGAGTAGGCGCGAACGGCGAGTTCAAAGCCCGTCATGCCGACGCGATCGGGGAGGGCGTGGCGAAGCACGAGCGTGTTCAGCTGCTCACGGATCGAACTCAAGGCTCGCTCTGCCGCCGGTCGGTGGCGACGAAGGGTTTCGTGCTCGAAGACGTGCTTGAGGAGCTGCTTGCGGGTCAGGAGGCCTTGGGCGAGGAGCTCGTCGATCAGGGGTCCGGCGTCGTCTGGATCGGTGGCCTCGAGCTCGGTCAGGAGGGGCGCGACCGCCCACGGGAGGGCACTCCGGGCGCAGCGAATCGAGTGCTGGACCTCAGCTGAGATTCGCTTTCGGGCCCAGGTCGGCGTCGAGGCCAGGGCCTCGGCGCGGAGGAGGTGAGCCGCAGGGTGGGCCGGATCGACCGCCAGGGCGGCGGTCGTGGCGCGGAGCGCCTCGCGAGCGTGCTTGAGGCGCGAGGCGCCGCTGGCTCCCAGCTGGCCGCAGGCCAAGAGGGCGCGCGCGAGGTGCGTCGTGAGGGCGCGCCCTGGAGCGTCGATTTGATTCGGATCGAGGGCCTTGAGCTGGGCGATTCGACCCCGGAGCAAGATCAGCACGAGCCGCGTGTGCTCGGGAGCTCCTTCGATCACTTCGGCGAGAGAGAGAAGCGAGTCGACGCTCCCACCCAAGGGGAGGTCGGCGAGCGGATTGAGGCCGACGACTTCCCGCGCCAAGATCAGCCCGGAGTGATCTGGAACCAACTCGACCAGGGCGTCGAGCGCGGGGCGGGCCTCGCGGTGGTCCTTCTTGCGGGCGAGTCTTCCGCGGAGTTCGGCGAAGGCGGGGAGGTCGCCCGCCAAGGCGAGGAAGGCTTGGGCGGCCCTGGGGGCCCCCTCGTCGCCGAGTTGACTGCGGAGCCGGAGCGCGCGTCGCGTGCCTTTGGGGAAGCGGGCGGCGCTCGAGGCCATGTCCTTGGCGGCGGAGTGGGCCCCAGCCAGGTCTCCCGTTCGGAGCGCCTTCGCGAGACGGCCTCTCGCCTCCAGCACCGGGGCCAAGTCGACGTTTCGGAGGAGCTCGCTGGCGAGCGCTAGGCCGTGGCGGCGGAGCGCGGTGGCGGCCTCGCCCTGGGTCGTCGAGTGGCGGCGGCAGATCACCTCGAGGTGTTCCCGACGCGCCGTCCGAGCCACGGGGCCTCCCGCCTTGGCGGCGGCGGCGAACGACTTGAGGACCCCTTCGGGGGTGGCGAAGGAGCCTTCCCTGCCTTCGATCTGCTTCGAGAGCCAGCGGAGGTAGAGAGCCTCCTCTTGCGCGGCGAAGGCTCGGGCCAAGACGAGCAGGGCGCTCGGGTCGGTGGGGGCGGTGCTGACGAGGGCCTCGGCCGAGACTTGGATCTCGCGGCCCTTCGCTCGAGCCAGGTCTGCGCGGGCCCAGAGCCCGAGCGGCTCGTCGGGGCGGAGCTTCGCTGCGAAGGCGAGGAGCGCCTTTGGTTCGCCGAGGAGGTCGGGCTTCGATCCTGCTGCCGCCGACTCGATTCGAGCGCGAGCTCGGGTGACCAAGATCCCGACGACGCCGTCGCGCCCTCGGGCGGCGAGGGAGCGGAGTGCGGCCAAGGGAGAGGGGAGCAGCTCGCCACGCGAGGCCCCGCCAGCTTGGGCAGTGGCGCGGGCGGCCGCTTGGTCGCTTGCCCCGAGCGCGAGGCGTGTTGCGTTGGCGGCACCCCACCAGGGGGAGGGCTCTTCGCGCAGCGCTTTGGCGAGCGGGACCCCGGGAGCGAAGCGGTTCAGCTCTTCCTGGCTCTTCCCGCCGTCGAGACGACCGAAGAACGCGCGCCAGGCGAGGGCGCGACCTCGCTCCAGCGGGTGGAGATCGGGGGGGAGCTTGAGGTTCTGTTCGACCTCGCGGAGGGTCTTCTCCTCTCCGACTGCGATCGCGACGCGGGCCCGGGCCAAGGCCCAGCCAAGCGAGAGCTCGGAGTCAGGTTTTCCGGGTCGCTCGCTCAGTCCGATCAAGGCGGAGGCAGGGTCCCCGCGGGCCAGCGCCTCTTCCGCGCGAGCCAACCCTGCCCAGGGGTCGTCGCTGGAGAGCTCGCCTTCGCGCTGTGAGAGCGTGGGGAGGTAGGCGCGCAGCTCAGCGCCGAGCGCGCGGGCGCGGGCGCCGCCGA
>JAESQQ010000811.1 GCA_016765095.1 Planctomycetota bacterium
CGCCACCGCCAGGAGTGCCGCCGCCGGGCGTGCCGATCGGTCCGCCCGGGGTCCCGGGCTGGGTGGGCATGCCGATCACCGGGCCGCCAGTGCCTGGGCTGCCAGGTAGTCCGCCAACCGTGCCCGAGCCAGTCGAGCCCGTCGTGCCTGAGGTTGATCCGCCGATCGTGCCGGAGGTCGTCCCGCCGATCGTGCCTGAAGTCGCCCCTGCCACCGTCGAGGCAGCGGGCTTGCTCTTCTTGTTCCCGCCGCAGCCCACTAGGGCCAAGGACATGATGACGGTGCCTACAGGCAGCCAGCGCGTCAAACCGTTTCGAGTCATTCCCAGCATATCGTTGATACTCCCGCGTTTGTATTGGCGCACCTACCCCCCAAAGGTGGTGCACCGGCGATATGAGCCATAGAGCACTTCAAAGTCCATCGGTAGGAGAGGCCGTGCCAGGGTCGCAAACCCTTAGTGTTCAAAGCCTTGACCCCGGTCACCAAATCCGGTTGACGCGGCGCACCATGCACACTGTGCTCGCCCCCAGCAGCGGGATCCCGAATATGGGACTTTTGGTGGCGAATCTAGACCCCTCGCCAGAAATTCGGCGCCCCCATGAATTTAGGACTTGTGGCCGTTACACTCCTTTGACACTTTGCGTCTGAAGCCGAATGGACACTCCCTCAGCAACTCGTCGCGTCTGGCCTTGGGCATTTCTCGTCGTCGGAACCATCGTCCGGCTGGCTCCGTTGGTGCTCCCCTTCGATTTCGCGGGCCCGGACTCTGTTACCTACCTCGAGCCAGCCCGCTCGCTGGCGGCGGGGCTCGGGTATACAGACTCGAGCGGGGCTCCTTCGGCCCTCCGCCCCCCCGGCTACCCCAGCTTCTTGGCCCTCGTGTTTGCTCTCGGCGGGGGCGAAGGGGCGGTTCGCCTCCTGCAGGCCCTCCTCGGGGGGCTAAGCGCAGTCGCGATCTACGCGATCGTGGGGAAAATCAGCGGCCGAGAGCATTGGGCTCGAATCGCGGGGGTCCTCGCTGCCTTGGACCCGATCGCGGTCGGCCAAGCGCCCTTTCTCCTCCGCGAGAGCCTCCTATCCGCCCTTTTGGTGGCGGTTGTCGCGATTCGAGTCCTCCTCTCGGGGCGCAGGAGAGCAGTCCTAACCGGCCTGGTCTTGGCGGCCCTGGCCCTGACCCACCAGCTCTATGCAGTCTTGGGTGGATTCTTGTTCCTGGCTGAGGCCTGCGCTCGGGGGCGGAGATTCTCGAGGCGTGACCTCTGGGCCTGGATCGGAATGGGCCTGATCGTGATCCTCGCGGCGGGCCTCTGGGCCCGGCGAGTCCAGCTCGTAACCCCCGAGGGCCACTTCAGCCTGACTTCGAGCGCCAACGCCGTGCCCGCCCGCGAGCTCTGGCTCTCGACGGCCTGCCCCAACCTCTGGCTCAACGGAGACCCGGCGACTGGCTTTCAGGCGGACGCCTTCGCCGAGGAGCGCCGATTGGTGGACCGACTCGGAGTCGCAGAGGCGAAGGCCGTCTACTATGCGCGGACGCGGGCCAACTGGACGGCCCACCCCCTCCGCTCCTTGGGTCGTCTGACGCTGATGAACTTCTGGTATTGGGCAGAAATCCCGGGCTCGATCCGGCTCGCCTACCACCCGCGCCTCTACTGGGTCCGCTGGATCCTGCTCCCTGCCCACTGGGTCAGGCTGGCGTGTGCGCTCGCGGCGATCGCGTTCCTGCTCCGAACGGGGGCCTGGCGGCCCTATCGGAGCGCCTTGGCCGGGCTCGCCTTCCTGGCGATCGCGCCCGCCCTCCTCTACCCCGTGCCCCGCTACCTCGGCCCCGCGGTTCCCCTCTTGGACTTGTTCGCAGCGCTCGCGGTGGGGCGCGAGTGGGACCGTCGACGGGGACTCGCATGAGCTCTGGCTTCCGGGCGGTCCTGCTCGTCGTCGTGGCGAGCCTTGCCGCCAGCCAGACCCGCAACGTCTCGGCGCTGGCCGCTTTCTTTCCAGCATTTCTGGTGACGGTCGTCGCGATCCTGACCGAGCGCAGGACCGGCCGCGGCAACTGGCCGGCTCTGGCGTGGAGCACTGTGTTTGGGCTCGCCTCGCTCGGGGTGATCGTGGTCGCGATCGACGGGGCTGCCCGCCTCGAGTGGATCGCGGTCCTGCTGCTGGGGACCCTGATCGCGACCGCCCGAAACCTCGTGGCGGGTGCCACTACGAAGAGCGCATGCTCCGCCAGGAGAAGTTGGCCGCCCTCGGGCGGCTCGTCTCGGGGATCGCCCACGAATTCGGCAATCAGCTCGGCGGAGCCCTAGGCCTCCTCGACCTGGCCCTGCTCGAAGACGACCTGAGTGAAGTTCACGCCAGCCTGGCCCCGGTCCGCGAGACGCTCACCCGCGCCTTGACCACCGTCGAGAACCTCCTCCGCTTCGCGAGGGGAACCCCGCTCCAAGTTCAGCCGGGAGTTGAGCTCGGCCAAGTGCTCCAGCGAGCCCTCGACCTCCTCCGAGCCCAGATCGACGAAGCTGGGCTGGAAGTCGAAGTCGATCAGGGGGAAGTCCCTCCGCTCAGCCTGGATCCGGTCCAGCTTGAGCAAGTCGTCCTTAATCTCGTGATCAACGCGATTCACGCGACCGCAGGGGCGACTCCTCCCAAGCTTCTGCTCTCCCTCCGCCAGGCCGAGGATGAAGTCGTCTTTGCCGCCGAAGACAACGGCCCGGGTGTGCCCCCCGAGGTCCGAGCGCGGATCTTCGAGCCCTTCTTCACGACCAAGGGAGCGCTGGGAGGAAGCGAAACGCCTGGGACGGGACTGGGACTATCGATGGCCCTCGGAGTGGTCGAAGCCCACTCCGGGAGGCTAACGATCGACGTAAGTCCTTCTCTTATGGGCGCTCGATTCCAGCTCTGGCTACCGTCAACAAACGGTGACGCCAATCGGCCACGCCCCGACGAAGGCTAAGTCGCCTGTTCTCATGGGGTCTAGAGGGCATTTGGCCTCGCGACAACGATGGTTGACACGAGTTCTCCTCCTCACCTCAACTAAAGTTGACACTGATCTGGGGTGTATCCACCCATCACCACGGAGAACAAGGGAGTTAGCTCCAAATCAGGCCCTGGTCCCATGCGTGCTCTTGTGCTCCTCGTCAGGAAGAGGAGAGACGCTATGCAAGGAACGCAACGTATATCAATGGCCGCGGTGCTCGCCAGCAGTGCTGGTTCACTGCTCGCCGCGACTGTCTCGACGGTCCTGCTTTCGGCCGCTGTGTTGGCTGGCCCGGGCACGGTGCCTGGAGACGGCTACGACGGCCCGAGCGTCTCCCAAGGGATGGACCTCCCCATGACCCCGACCTGGGTTGGGGGCCCCCAGCCCTACCAGGCTCCTGAGCCCGCTCCCGAGCCGATCCCCGAGACGCCAGACCCGGGCACCGATCCTCGCGACACCCCCGCCCCCCGGTTCTTCGGCGAGGAGATCGACACGGAGACCGACTCGATCCTCTACGTGATCGACCAGTCCGGCAGCATGAGCATTCGCGCCGAGCCCTACGAAGACCTCAACAACAACATCGTCTCGGACGGCAGCCGCCTCGATCGCGCCAAGGCCGAGCTCAAGCGTTCGATCTCTGGCCTCCCCGAGAACTTCTACTTCAACGTCCTGTTCTACGACGAGTGCGTCAGCCAGTGCTTCGGCAGCAAGGTGCAGGCTTCGGCCGCCAACAAGACCATGGCTTTCTCGTGGGTCGACGCGATCCAGCCTGACGGCTGGACCAACACCGGCCTCGCCGTCCAGAAGGCGCTGACCGACAAGGAGAACAAGACCGTGGTCCTGCTCTCCGACGGCGCCCCCAACTTCCTCGACTGCGCCATGCAATACGTCGGCGGAACTGACGACCACGCCAGCCTGATCCGCAGCGAGAACACTCAAGGCGCTGTGATCAACGCCTTCGGAATCGGAATCGCTTCCGACCCCACTTCACGGGCTTTCATGCAGCGAGTCGCCGCCGAAAACGGCGGGAGCTACAGCGAAGTCAACTAAATCAACCGTCCTCTAAACTGACAAGAAGGAGCCTCCCAACTTCGGGGGGCTTCTTCTCTTTTTATCAGGGGGGACTCTGCTTGTTAGGGGGGACGGGTCTCCCCCATTCCTTCGCTCGTTCCTCGCTGCGGAACTCCCCCTCCGGGTTGCTTCGCACCCGAAGAACCCAGAATGGGGGAGGGTCCCTGAGGACATCCCGGTCGCTGGTTGCTAGGGTCCTTCGCTCGTTCCTCGCTGCGGAACTCCACCCAAAGAACCCAGGATGGGGGATGGTCCCCGAGGACCTCCCGGTCGGCGAGGCGTGGACAGCGGAACCTCGCTTCCTCCTGGCCTGATCTCGTCGTGTCTCCGCAGCTTGTTGGCCGTCGTTCGCCCGGATTCAGAGTGCTCTTCGCTGTACGTCCGCAGGAACGTAACCAGGTTGATGGAGGTGTTGGTCAGGTCGAGCTTGCTCCGTATCCTGTCGCGTTGGCGACTCACCGTGGTCGGCGACACTCCCCGTAGCTGCGCGATCTCCTTGGAGGTGAGCCCCTCGCGGATCATGTGGCAGACCTGCAACTCCGCGGCGGTCAGGGTCAGGAAATCTCTCGTGAACTCGCGAGTGAACGAGGACGCGAGATCGTTGAGTTGCTGTTTGATCAGCTCGACGTACTTCGAGCGTCTGGGAAGTAGCTCGCGCTCCAATCCATGAATGAGCGGCATGATGATCTTCGAGACGTTTTCATGAACTCCGTGCCCTATCTCGAGTTTCTCAGCCTCCACCCTCCCCAGGATCTCGCGAAGCGCGATGTTGGTGTTGTTTAGCGAGGCTTGCTCGATCTCGAGCTGCTGCTGGGCGTGAATGCGCTCAGCCACTCGTCCCACCCGCTCGGCGACCGCGTCGAGCAGCAGTCTTTCATGGTCCAGGAAGAGCGCTGGACTGCCCTCAAGCGTCGCTGACGCGCGAAAGACCTCGACCACACCTCGCAATTCGCCCTCGACCACTATGTCCGAGGCCTGCCTGAACTGGGTCGCGCCGAACTTGTCGGAGTGGAACTTCTGACCGTCAAAGACCACCCGTGAACAGGTGGATTCGGGGTGTTGCCAGGACGCGGGGAGCATCCGAGCCACCCCGTCCAACACCCGATCGAGGTTCGCGCCGTGGACCTCAATCAAGTGCGTCAGTTCGAACACACAGCTGAGCTCCTTCTGGAGCTGCTGCTGGGCGTGGATGCGCTCGGCGACTCGCCCCACACGCTCTGCGACAGCGTCGAGCAGCAGGCCTTCGTCCCCTAGGAGGACATGTCGGTCGTCAGTCAGAGAGGAGCGAAAGACCTCGACCAGCCCCCGCACGTCGCCCGCCACCACTATGTTCGAGACCTGCCTGAACTCGGTCGCTCTAAACCCAGAGGAAACGAACTCCCGACGGTCAAGAACCACACGTGCACAAGTGGACTCGGGGTGCTCCCAGGTCGCCGGGAGTATCTGAGCCACCCCCGCCAACACGCGATCGAGGTCCCCTCCCTCGCGCTCAATCAAGTGCGTCAACTCGAACACGCAGTTGAGGTGCCTCTGCAGTTGCTCGTGTACAGAATCGAGTTTCTCCACCTCCAAAGCCCCGTGCGCTCCGAGCGGCCCTTCGTCGCTAGAGCGCGGACCTGCCTCTCCCTCAGGGGTCATTCACTCCTCAATTCATAGTCAATAGATAGTCAGCTAAAGCACTACGGAATGTAGTCAATCTGTGGTTAATACTCCCGCATTTTCTCAGTTCCTGGAAGGGTAGATACTCGGAGTGAGAGGGGAGCTTCAATGGGCGCCCGAGGAAAGCGGCGAAGATCCGAGGTTCACTCGTCCTCGAAGCGCGCTGATGAGCACTTCGCGGTGTGCGCCAAGGCTGGTTCCTGCGCAAACGAAGGGCGCTGGCACGAGGCCGCGGAGTTGTATGAGCAAGCCGTCGCGGCGGGTGGGCGGGAAGTGGCCCTGTTTAGCAACCTTGGATTGGCCCGATTGATGCTCGGCAAGGTGAGTGCGGCGGAGGCGCCTCTCTTGCTCGCGACAAGCTCCGCGCACGCCACCCCCTCGGCCTTCTTCAATCTCGGCTTACTTCGGACGGCACAACACCGGCACGAGCCTGCCCGCCAGGCCTACTTGGAGGCCGTGAATCGGCGGCCCGACTATTTTGAGGCTTGGTTCAACCTCGGCAATGTGCTCCTCTCGCTGCGGCAACGTGAAGCCGCAGCGCAGGCTTTTGAGCGCGCAGTCGAGCTTCGCTCCGACGATCCAATGGCAAGCCACATGTTGGCCGCGCTTCGGGGACAAGCCCGGACCAGGGCTCCCGCGGAGTTCGTCCGGTCCCTGTTCAACCAGTACGCACCGACCTTCGACGAGAATCTTGAGCAGCGTCTCCAATACGACGCGCCCTCGCAGCTGCGCGAACTACTGAATCACCACATTGCTCAACCACTACGACCGGGTGCAGTGCTCGACGTCGGCTGTGGAACGGGCCTGGCCGGGGCCGCCTTTGCAGACCTCGCTGATCACCTGACCGGAGTGGACCTCTCCGAGGGCATGATCGATCAGGCGCGCCGCAAGGGCATCTACGACAGCCTGATCGTGGCCGATTTTCTCGACGTTCTTCGATGTCCGGGACCGACGTTTGACATGTTCCTCGCCTGTGACGTGTTCATCTACCTTGGCGATCTGGGACCCGTCTTCGAGGCGCTAGGGCGACGCGCCGCGCCAAATGGCCTCGCGCTGTTCTCAACCGAGGTGGCAGTCGATGCGCCGCCGGAAGACGTCGCTGGATTCCACCTCGGACCGGAGGTCCGTTTCACGCATAGCCGCGAGCACGTCCTTCGCACCGCCGATCAGGCTCACTGGGTCGAGGTTGCGAGCCAGCCCATCACACTCCGTCTCCAGCGCGGGCGCCCGGTGCCTGGCGAGGTCTTTCTGTTGAGGCACCAACCCTGAAGTCACTGCAGGGCCCTCTGTCGTCGCGGGCTAGCTTCGCCTGGGTCAAGAGACGCTTGCGGACAGACTTCCGATTGCGGCCTATGGTGAGGCCGGCGTGGGAGCTTGCTGCAGTTTGATAGATGACCGAAGACGTGATCGCCTCCGCCCGCCCCCCTCGGTTGACGTGCCGGCAACGAAGCGCGCGCTCTTGGGTGGCTGGAGGGCTCGGAGTCGCAGTGATCGTTGGGGCCGGCTTCGCCGCAGCGACTGCCCGAGCCTCGGCAATCCTCGACGATCACTACGCATGGGCTTCGAAGGAGATCCTTGAGCGAAGCGAGACCGGGGGGCCAGCAGCGCTCGACGGTCCTTGGTCGGCCTGACAATGAGCAGAACGCTCTCGTTGAATACAACATACAACGGCCTTTAGTGGGCGTTCCAGGGCGGAGACACCTCGGGCGATCTGCCTCGGAGTTGGCAGGATCAGTCGCCCGCGCTGCCGGTCGACATACACAGGGTCAGCCGGGAAATCGGAACTCAGGGCGACTACTTCTCCTCCTATTTCCTCACGCTCGAGATAACCGATCCACAGAGCCCGCCTCGGCCGAAGGCGGGCCGCCGGTATCTCCGCGCCCTCCGGGCCTACCGGCGCTTCCAACCCGCACTCCACTACGTGCGCGAGGGCGTGGCCAAAGGGAGGTGCGACTGGAACACGAACTGGGGACTCTTCGAATCCGAGCACCCGAGCTTCATGGTCTTTCGCTCCGCGGCTCTGATGCTGGTCTATGAGGCCAGCCAAGAGCCTCCGCGGGACGCGATCCAGACGGGGCTCGAGATCGTGGCCTTGGGTCAGGACATAGGTCGCATGGGGACGATGACCGGTCAGGGAGTAGGGGGCGCGGTCAGCCATAGCGGGTTCCAAAGCCTGGCACACAGCCTCGGTCGGGCGGGTCTGAAGCGAAGCGACTACGAGCGCGTCCTCGACGCGTTAGCCAGCTATCGCTCTCCTACTCTGCAGGACGTCGTTGCTGCTCAACGTCTGTGGGCAGTGGCGTCCGTGCTCGAGGCGAGCGGTCGACGCCTCGACGAGGAGGTGCCCGTCCACCCGGCCAGGTACGCGCCAGAGTCGACGCTCCGGGGGAGTCCTCGCCCGGCCCTCGACGTGTTCTTGGCCATGGAGTTGGAGGCCCACGAGCGCTTCCTTCAGAAGGCGATTCGAGTCATGGAGGTCCCGCCCGCTCGGCGAGCGGCGGCCCAAGCCGCGCTCGATCTGGAAATCGAAGCCTCGCCGAGCGTGCTCTCCAAGGGCGCCAAAGCGTGGGGTGGGCTGGCGCTCCGGGATTGGAGTCCGTTGGAGGGCCTCCTTCGAGCGATCCAGGTCCTAACTGCTGCCCATTTGGTTCGCCTAGAGCAGGGCTCATTCCCAACAGGGATCCTCGAACTCGGCATGTACTTCGCTGACGCGGGGACGATCCAAGTGTTCAGCGTCAACTAGAAAATCGTGACGCGACAATTAAAACTGCCGGGTCGCCACCCCCTAACAAAACCTAAGCATCTTCCTTACCTCCCTTGCCGCGCTTCTTCTTGGCGGCGCGCTTGCGGTCTTGGGCCTCCTCAGCCCGATAGCTCTCGACGTTCAACTCGAGAATGTGAGCGTGGTGGACGAGCCGATCGATCGCGGCCGTGGTGGTCATGGGGTCCTTGAAGATCTGATCCCACTTCGAGAAGACGAGGTTGCTGCTGATCAGGACCGACCTCCGCTCGTAGCGCTCAGCGAAGAGCGTAAACAGGACGTCCATTTCCTCTCGCTGGTGCTGCACGTAGCCCAGGTCGTCGATCAGGAGGCACTCGAAGCGGTCCAGGCGCTTGAGCTCCTCGGGGAGCCTGAGGTCCCGCTTGGCAGCCAGCAGGCGCTGCACGAGGGCGAAGGCCGGGACGTTGAGCACCGACCGCCCCCGCTTGACCAGCTCGAGCCCGATCCCGCACAGGAGGTGGCTCTTGCCAGTCCCCGGATTCCCGAAGGCCAGCACGTTCTCGGCTTGGTCAAGGAACGAGCCTTCGCAGAGCCGTCCGATCAGGCGCGCTGAGAGCGAGGGCACCCGCTCGACCTTGAAGCTCTCCAACGTCTTGTCCACCGGGAGCCGCGACTTCCGAAGCAAGCGATCAATTCGTCGGCAGCGCCGCTCCTCGGCCTCGATCTTCGCCAACTCGTAGAGGAAGGCCTCGTAGCTGAGGCTCGCCTTCTCCGCCTGCTCGGAGACGAAGGGGTAGTTCTCCGCGAAGCCCGCCACCCGAAACGAACGGAGCAGCATGCAGAGCTGGGGGGAGACGGAAGGGATCTGGGGTTGGGCGTTCATGCGGCCTCTAGTTCTAGGAGCGCGTCGTAGGCGCTCGGGTCAGGTTCGTCGACGTGGACTTCGGGTCGGGTCTCGGGGCGCGGGTCGACGATCGCCTTGACCGCCTCACTCGTGGGCAGCTCGCCCTCGTCGAGGAACAGCCCCAGGGCGGCGGCCACCTCGCACTCCATGGTCTCGGCGGCCAGCTTCAGGATCCGCAGATACTCCAGCGTCGCGCCGCCAGGGATCCGCTCGACCAGCGCGTCGTAGGCGCGCCGAAACACCGGCTGCGGGTAAAGCTCCTCGCGGTAGTGGTAGTCCGCGAAGGCCCCAGGCTTGCGGATCAGCCACCCGATCAGGTGCCGGTAGTTGATCCGCGCTCGCTTGGTGCCGTGCAGCCGCTCGAGGTGTATGGCGACCTTCTGCCCGTAGCGCACCTCGAGGTGCTCGGCGTAGACCCTCACCTTGACCGTGTGCCCGATCAGCCGTGACGGCACCGAGTAGGCGTTCTGGAGCACGTAGATCGTGCTGCTCCCGCGGACCTTAGCCTCCCGCTCCTCGTAGTCCTCGATTCTCCGCCTCGGCAGGGCCTTGAGCGCCGCGCGGTCCTCTGCGAAGCGCTCGCTCCGCAGGGCGTTGCGCTTGCCCTCCACCATGCGGAGGAAGGCCTCGTATTTGGCGCGCGTCGCGAAGTCTCGGCTCCCACGCAGCAGGAGCCGTTGGTTCAGCTCGCGCTTGAACAGGTCGTGCGACTTCTCGACGTCCCCGTTCTCGTGGCCCCGCCCGGGGGTGTTCGTCGTCGGCTCGGTCTCGTAGTGGTCCATGAGCCGCTGGTAGGACCGGTTGAAGGCGCGCCCCTTCTCCTTCTTGAGGTCGTGGGTCGCAGCCGAGAGGTTGTCCGTCCGGTGCTGCTTGGGCACGCCCCCCAGCTTCCAAAGCGCGTCCTGCACCCCCTGGCTCAAGGCAGCGAAGGTCTCCGAAAACGCGATCCCCACGTGCTCCCAGTTCGAGTAGGGCAACATGAAGTGGTAGAGCATGTGCTCGAAGGGCTCTCCCCCGATCGTGATCCCCAGCGTCTTCATGCGCGTGAAGTCCGACTGGCCGGCCCGCCCAGGGTGGTGCACCTGCTGGAAGAACACCTCCTTGTCCGGCCCGTGCAGCGCGCGCCAGTCCCGGATCCGTCGCTGAAGCGTCCGCAGCTGGCCCTCCTGCCACTTGCCTGGCTGCTTCTCGCACAGGTACCAGAACAGCGTCTTCGCCTCCAGCCCAGGTGCGTCCTTGAGCATGGCTGCCAGCTCGGGCCACTCCTCCTCGAAGGGGTCCTGCCGCGTGCGGTGTGTGCGTTCCTTCCTCACTTGGCTCGGTAGCCTCCTTGGGTCCAGGTAGCGACGGAGCGCCCCCTCTGACCTTCCCAGGCGTCGCGCCACGTGGACGAGCGGGAGCCCGCCGTCCAACAGTCGCCACGCTTCTCGAACCTCGTCGTCGCTGAGCACGGGTGCACCTCTCTGGTGCCCAGGCTTCTCGTGGCTCCGACGCCCCCGCGCCTCGCCCTCCACCACTTCGCTCTCACGCCGTAACTCCTTAGTCCTTGTTCTTCTGTGGCCATACATTTCCCGCCTTCGGACACCGAGCGCCCGAACAAACACCTTCAAATTCACGAACTAAATGCGCCCGACTCAGCGCGTCAGCGACCCGGCAGTTTTAGTTGTCGTCGCCTGCATTTCTAATTGTCGTTGATCAGAGGGATCTCATGCGAGGCAAGCACCGCTCACGGCAGGACTACTTGGCACTCTTCGCGGAGCAGGAGCGAAGCGGCCTGAGCCTCTACGCTTTCGCTCGCAAGGAGGGCATTTCCTACTCGACGCTGGTGCCGTGGAGGCGGCGCTTTGCGGCCGAAGTGAAGAAGGCCGGGCTCAAGAAGGCCGGGCTCAAGAAGGCCGGACCCAAGAAGGCCAAGGCGAAGGCTGGTGAGGCGATCGACACCACGCCGCAGTTCTTGCCAGTCTCGATCGAGGCCACAAGCCTCGCCCCGTCGAGCTCGCAGGAGGTTTGCGAGGTTCGGCTCCGCAGCGGCCACGAGCTTCGGATCCCGCCGGGCTTTGATC
>JAESQQ010000812.1 GCA_016765095.1 Planctomycetota bacterium
GGGGTAAACCCCGCCCCTACCAAGGCGTGTTGTGAGCCGTCCAATAGGGCGCCTTGCGGAGGAGCCCTCTCCCGATCTGTAGGGTGCGGGGTTTACCCCCGCCCGCCTGTCCGGGAGAGACAAACGGCCTCTGGGATTAGGCTTGTCAACGTCAGGAGCTGTAAACCCTGGGTAAACCCCTCCCCTACGAAAGCAATGGGGTGTACCGCAACTTGTGATGGGCAGCACTAGCGAGGGTGGATCGTGTCCCCGCGCTGAATTCCGGTCACCACGACCTCCTTGAGGTCTGAAGAGACGAAGCGGACCCGGAAGTCACCCAGCTTGGGTCGGCTCGGATCCGCAGGCGTTGCATAGAAGGCGTCGCCGATCTGCTTCCAGGTGAGGCCCAAGTCCACCGGCTTGAGGCCCTTTGGCAGGAGGAGCGGTCTCAGCTTGAGCGCGGCTTGAACGAGGCTCGACTCAATCTTGAAGGCTCCGAGTCGAGTCCCTGCGTCCAGCGCGAGCCCCTTGATCGGGAACGTGCCGCCAGCCCAGGGGGGGTTCTTGTGCCCCGCCTCCTTCCTGAAGTTCTGCGATTCGACGAGGTGGGACTCCCACAGGCGGACATAGGTGTAGACGGTCTTCTTTCGGTTCCGAGTTCCCGCGGTGATGGCCTGCTGGACCCACTGAAAGCGCTCCACGATCCGCTTGAGCCTGGCTGCAGGAACCGCGACGTTAAACTCGGGGTCGCGCAGATCTTGGGCTCCTCTGAGGACACCTCTGACCTGGACCGGCTTCCCTTCGTGAGCCGAGTTCACCGCCGCGCTGGAGATCTTGACGGCGGGGCCCTGGATCTTCTCGATCGCCCGGATCGCGGCGTCGGAGAGGTCTCCGACGTAGACCCGGCTCAGCCACCTGAGCTCTCTCACAGCGCCGCTCGCGGGCTCACCGATCGCCGCCAGCGCCTCGACGACAGCTCGAACCAAACGGAAGTCCTTGCTCGTGGTCAAGACGTGTCGCAGAGAGGGCACGGCCGGAGCTGCCTTGGGTCCAAGCTTGCCGAGCGCCTCTGCAGCCCGAACGCGCTTCAAGCCCGGATCGATTTCGTCGATCAGGCGGGCGAGGTCAGGCTCTTGGGCATGACTCAAGCTCGGAATCGCACAGAGGAGCAGCAAAGCTAGGGCAGTCGTTTTCATGGGGAAAGCGTAGGAGCGATCTTGGTCAATGACCATTACGGGTAAAGAGCAAGAATGGAACCGGACCGCGCTCGCTCAACCAGGGCTGCGCTGAGAAGCGCTCCCAGCACCGCGAGAACCGGACGACTCGCGCGCTATCCTCTCGACGTGATCGATTCTCTCCAGCGTGCGCGGCGGGTCCTGGCCGAGGCCTCGGCTCGAGGGCTCGGTGGACCCTCCGTCCAACGCGCCGAAGAGATCCTGGCCCGCGCGAGCGACCTCCCCTCGACCTTCGACGCGGTCGCTGAGCTCGACCTGCCTCCCGCCCTCCTGGGGACTCTTCACGAAGTCTATGGGTCGACGCCCCCCCCAGCGCAGCCCGCACCAGAGCGGCCCCGACAACTCGGCGGCTACACGATCGTCCGGCCCCTTGGCCAAGGCGGGATGGGGATGGTCTACGTCGGGCAGGACCCCGAGGGACGCCCCGTCGCGATCAAGATCTGCCAGAGCCTCGCGGGGCATGCCAGCGAACGCTTCTCCCGCGAGTGCGCCAGCCTGGCCCGAATCCGTCACCCCCACGTCGTCCGCTATCTGGACGCCGGCCTGGGTCCACCTCCTTTCTTGGTCATGGATCACGTCGAAGGCGAGAGTCTGGGCGAGCGACTCCGGCGAGGCCCCCTCGAGCCCGACGAGGCCCGCCGGGTGTGCGCGGAGGTGGCCGAGGGGATCGCGGCGGCCCACGCACTCGGGATCCAACACCGCGACGTCAAACCCGCCAACGTCCTGCTGAGGGCCTCTGACGGGGCCGCGCTCGTGGCCGACTTCGGCCTGACCCGAACCCTGGAGTCGACGACCCTGACTCGCAGCGGGACCCTGATCGGGACCTTGGCCTACGCCGCCCCCGAGCAAGCGCGTGGCAAGCGAACCGGACCCGAGGCAGACGCCTGGTCGCTCGGAGCGCTCTTGTTCCACTGCCTGGCTGGCCAGCCACCCTTCGTAGCCGAGAACGAGTTCCAGCTGGCCCTGGCCGTCGTCGAAGGACATGTCCCTCGACTTTGCAGCTTGGCACCGGGGGCCCCGGCCGACCTCGAGGCCCTCTGCACGGACTGCCTCCAGCAAGACCCTGCGCTCCGCCCCCGCCCAGAGGAGATCGCGGCGCGCCTTCGCGGTTGGGTCAGGCCGAGCGCGGGACCGCCCCAAGTCTGGAAGCGAGTCGCAGGCCTGGTCGGGGGTCTCCTGATCCTCCTCCTCCTGGCGCTCGCGATCGGAGTCTTGCTCCCGGAAGAACCGCCGGCTGGCCCAGGAGACACGGCGGGGACCTCGTCGAGCCCGACACCGCCACCTCCGCTCGCCGCGGGCCTCCCCCAGGGCTGGGCCTCGGTCTGGGTCGGGCCCGCAGGCGCGGAGTTCGACCGACCGGCCCTCTGGGAGAGCCCTCAGCAGGCCTCCCCGCTTCGCCCGGACGCCCGCTCCGTAGCCTTTGCCGGAACCGTCCGGGTACGGGAGGGGGGACGCCTCGAGGTCCGCTACCCCGCGAGGGAGGTTCGCCTCGAAATCTACAAACCAGAGCGCTACGTCGTGATCGCCGAAGGGGTCCCCTCCGCTCAGGCAGACGGGGAAGATCGCCTCCGTTATCAAGTCCCGACGGACTCCCAGGGGGTCGTCCTGACCCCAGGCAACGCGCGCTGGGAGGCCCCGAGGGTGACCTGGGACCTCGCGCTCAGAGGACGCTTCCAAGTCAGGCTGATCCTGGGGGGGGTGAGCCAGGGCAAGCGATTTCACCGCCTCGTCTACAGCCGTCGCGGCCCGCGAGCCTTCCTCTCGTCGAGACCGCACAGGGTCGAGCTCCCGCGAACGGCCGACGGCCAGGCCCAGCGCATTACGCTCGGGGCGTCTCGGGCGGGAGAGCCAGGCGTAGCCTTCGCGGATGAGGACCTCTCCGTGCTCGAGCCCAGCTTCGCCGAGCCAGCCACGCCGGGGGCCGCCCTCCTCTACGTCATGAGCGGCGACGTCAGCCTCGGCCCCGTCGTCATTCGTGGACGCCCGCTCCGCGTCGATCGCCCGGCCGTGGCCCTGGCTCCTGCGCACGAGGCACCTCGGCTCCTAATCCAAGCCTCGTATCGGAGCGAACCGCTCAACCGGCAGAGCGGACCTTTCCTCGTCGCGTCCAGCGGGCTCGAGCAAATCGCGCTCGAACGAACAGCCGACAAACTGAACCTCGTCTCCCTTCGCGACGCCCGAACTCTGGCCACGGTCACCTGCCCGGTCCTCGAGGGGCCCGAGAGCCTGGAGCTCGAACTCGCTGGACCGCTCGTCTCAGGCCGCCTACGGGGAGGCGACGGCCAGCTCCTGGCCACGATCCACTTGCCCTGGGAAGCGTGGCGGCCGGGCCCGATCCGGCTCGGCTTCGGCTCGAGCGGCCCGACGATCCGCTTCTCCCGAGTCGAGCTCGGTGCCCGTCAGGAGGATCTCCCTGTCGACTCTGGGGCTCTCCAGTCCTGGGCCAAGCTCTCCCGTCGAATCGCGGGCCTCTGCGATCCACGCCAGAGCCCCGCTCTCTGTGGGCCCTCGCGCCGATCGGCCCAGTGGGAGGCCGCGCGCCAAGCGGGACGCGAACTTGAGGCCCTCCTGCCCCGGCTCGGACCGCTTCGGCTCGCCGCCAAGGCGCGAATCCTCCAGGCTGCGGTCGTGGCTGGCGAAGTCGACCGAGCCCAACTCCTCGCTCAGGACCTGCGCAGGAACGAGGCTGGGATCGAGCGGGTTCGAGAGGCGGTCGATCGCCTCACCTGGAACCCACGGACCCAGACCCCCGGATACCTAGAAGTCCTCAGCCGAGGGCCAACCGTCGACCGCGACAACCAGATCTTGCTGGCGTCTGCGCAGGTTTGCTTCGAGCTCTTGCCGAGCGATCAACATGCTTCGCCCGCGCGGGTCTACGCCGACGTGTTGTTGGAGGCCTATCGAAAGCGGTCCCCCGAGGAGCCCCGCAGCGCGGTTTGGGACTCCCGCCTGGAGGACGCTCGCGCGCGACTCTCGATCCACAGCGCCGGCCATGCCCGAATGCTCGCGGCCGAGGCCGCGCTCTGTGTAGCTCTGGGCCGGCTCGAGGAGGCTCTCCGCTGTTACGACCAGGCCGTGGTCGCGCGCGACTTCTGGTTCACCTGGGCCGAGCGCGCCCGCGTTCTGCGCGGGCTGGGACGGACAGACGAGTGGTTCTTGTCTTTGCTAGCGATGCTGGCTTCTCAGCCGACCAAACCCAACGCAGCCATCGCTCGTGCCCGTGACGGCCTCACCAGCCGAGAGCTCCAAGCGCAACGGCCAGGCTCTTGGGCAGCCCTGAACTTGGCGGCGATCCGACTGACCAAGGGAGGATTCGAGCAGCTCCGCGCGGTGCTCAGGCAGCTCCCCCCGCCAACTCAGCCCCGAGAGCGCGACCTCCTGATCTACGTCGGGGTCTGCCTGGGCGACACGGCGGCCCCCAGAGGCCAGCGCCCCCTCCAGGTCTTAGCCCGCGCGAGGGCCGGGGACCCCAAGGCTCGCGCCGCCCTGGCCGACCTCGCCCTCGAGGACTTCCTCCTCCGCTGCGTGGCCCGCAGCGACCCGGACTTGATCGGGCTCGTCCCGCAATATCCCTTTCCAGCCTTGCGCTAGAGCCGAGCCAAGCCTGAACTGGAGCCCTGCAGCGAAGCGGATCCTGCTCCGCTGAATCCCGAACACCGTTCGATACGGAGCACTCCTCCGACTCGCTCACTCGAAGTGTTTCTTGAGCAAGGACTTGGCTCGCTCATTCCCTCTCAAGGCCGCCTGCCGAAGCCACCACTCGGCGAGGCGCGGGTCCTTGGGAACTCCGTCCCCGGTCAGGTAGATCTCTCCCAACACGCGTGCCCCTTCGGGCGATCCCTGCCGCGCCGAGACCTCAACTAACCTCCTCGCCTCTGCAGGATCACGAGCGCCCCCCTCGCCCGCGAAGAGCATCGCCGCAAGCTTCAGCGACGCGGCGCGACTGCCGCCTGTGTGGGCGACTCTGTACCAGCGCCGGGCCTCCACGTCATCCTTGGGGAGGAAGTCCCCAGCACGGTAGTAGTCGCCCAGCGCCAGGGCGCCCTCGCTGTCCCCCGCGATCGCCGCGCGTCGGTACCACTCGAAAGCGAGGGAAGGGTCCCGCTGACCGCCGCCGTAGCCATAGCGATACACGGCGCCCAGGTTGTGCATCGCCCTCGCGTTCCCCGCGTCTGCAGCCCGCTCGTAGAGGTCCTTCGCGCGCAGATGATCCTGTTCGACTCCAGACCCCTTCCCATACATGAAGCCCAGGAAGACCATTCCCTGGCTTGACCCCGCCTCAACGGCACGGCGGAACCAGCTGGCCGCCTCCTGGGGGTCTTCAGCCACGCCCCAACCCTTCATGACCATGTAGCCGAGGTTCGCCATCCCTTCGCCATAGCCGGCCTGGGCAGATTTGCGGTAGAGATCGAGGGCCTTATCCACGTCCCTGGCCAAGCCCAGCTTGCCGAATTGGTAAGCGAATCCGAGGCGATTCATGGCGTAGCCGTCGCCCTCAGCCACGGCTCGAGCGTAGTAATCGAGCGCGAGCGAGTCGTCCTGCTCGACGCCCTTTCCCTCCGCGTAGCACGCGCCAACGAGGGCGATCCCACGCGCGTCCCCGCTGCTGGCGGACCGCTGGAGCCAGGCGAATCCCTCCTTGAGACTCGGCTCTCGACCCCAGACCAGGAGGTCTCCGAGCGCGTTCATTCCCGCCGAATCCCCAGCCTGGGCCGCCTTCTCTGCCCAGGCCTGAGCGGCAGCTGGATTGCGTTCGACACCTCTCCCAACCCTCAGCGCCTTGGCCAAGGCGACCATGGCTCCGCTCCGTCGGCCTTTCGCCGCTCGACGCAGCCATTGAATGGACTCGGCGAGCCTCGCCTCGCTAGCTTTCGGATCCTCCTGAAGCAAGCAACCAAGCCGCTCCATGCTCTCCAGGTCGTCCAATTCCGCGGACGCCCTCAGCAGCTCCTCAGTGCGTGCTGAGTCCGCGACCACGCCCCTTCCAGCCTCGAGCTCTCCCGAGGCTGCTGCCGGGCTAGTGGAGATCGGCCTGGGGAGCCCGGCGGCGGAGTGGGGTCGAGACGGCTCCGCCCCCAGCCCTCCGCCTACCACGACGCTGGCCCCCAACAGCACGCCCAACCCGAGGAGGGCCGACGCGAAGGCGGCGAGCCTCACGCCCTGGGCTCTCCGTGGGGGAGGCCCCGAGCTATTGGTGTTCAGGTAGGCGGTTAGCTCCTCGGCCAGGTCTGCCCCTGTCGCGTACCGCTGGGAGGGCTCCGCCTTCAAGGCGCGCAGACAAATCGACTCCAGGGCGGCGTCTACACCTGGCGAATGGGCGCTCGGGGGCTCGACGCGCCCCCCACGAACGGCGTCTAGGAGTTGAATGAAGTTATCGGCCTGATAGGGCAACCGCTTCGCCAGGATCTCATAGAGAATCACTCCGAGAGCCCACACATCGGTCGCAGGTGAGTAGTCGTCGCGGCGTCCCTCGACTTGCTCAGGCGCCATGTAGAGCGGCGTCCCAACCAACTCACCGGTTCGAGTCAAGCTCTCAAAGCCCTTGGCCGTCGCGACGCCGAAGTCGGTGACGCGAACTTGCCCTGCTAGATCGACCAAGATGTTGCCAGGCTTGACATCACGGTGGAGAACCCCCGACTTGTGCGCGTGTCCGAGCGCGCGGGCGGCGTCCCGCAAGATCTCGAGCAACCGGCGTTGCCCCGCATGAACGAGTACGTCCCGGAGGCTGTTTGCGCCTAGGACGAGCTCGAACTCGAGATAAGGCCGACCCCGTGTCGTGCCCGACGCTAGGAGAGCCACGATGCCCGGATGGCGAAGCCCCGCCGCGATCGCCCCCTCACGACGAAAACGCTCGAGCCGTCTCGTCCCGGGGGCAACCTTGAGGACCTTGAGCGCCACCTCGTTGCCGGTGTCGAGGTTGCGGGCGCGGTACACCACGCCGAAGGTCCCCTCACCCAAGGCGCCGAGCACCTCGAATCGTCCTTCACTCTCGCCAAAGCTCACGGGTGAGCTTGGCAGATCATTAAGTCCCAGTCCACCTCACGGACCCGTATGCGGTGGGCCGTGCCGTCTGCCGATCGGAACGGACCGGGAGCCCCCCTGCGCTAACTAAACGGGAGTTCACGATTGTGGGTGGTCAGTTCCCAGCGTTAGACCGTCCGGGGACGGCTCCTGGGAGGCCGATTGGCATAGCCTCGAGAGCGGGCGGGGGTAAACCCCGCCCCTACTCAAGCGCGTTGCGAGCCGCCGTCGGAGGTCGGTCGGGCGCCTTGCGGGGGCGCGAGATGAAATCTGTAGGGTGCGGGGTTCACCCCCGTCCACCGTTTCTCGCGGCGTGACCTATCCCGAGCTCTCGAGCGACATGCGCTGCACATGCACGTGTACAACCGATTCACGAGCGCGAGCACAGACGGGCACGAGCATCGACGGCACCGGGGCACGCGAGGGTGTCGCGAAACCGACAGTTCGCCAACGCGGAGATCGATACCGCCCCGACGGCCACTGGGCGTTTGCCGGACACCTCAAGATCGTGAACTCCCGTTAGAGCCGCAGGACTACACCCGCCCAGGACATGCCTCCCCCGACCGAGGCCAAGGCCACCCGCTGGCCTGGCTTCACGAATCCCTCGGCTCGAGCCTCCGCGAGGGCGACCAGCCAGCCCGCCGCGCCGACGTTCGCGTGGCGCTCGGGCGCGATCCAGGCCTTGGCGAGTGGGACCCCGATCCGAGCGCAGACTCCTTCCACGACTTGGCGGCCGTCTTGGTGGGGGACGTAGGCGTCTAGGTCCTGTGCGGACAGGCCAGCGCGTTCTAGGGCGCCCGCGAGGGCGGTCTCGTAGGCCTGCGGAATCGCCTCCTTGAGTCCCTGTGGGTCCCCTGCCAGGTAGTAGAGGCCCGCCTCGATCGCGGCCTGGGTCGGCGGCATTGGGCCGGGCGTGTTCACGAGGTGCCCCAGGCTCCCGTCCGTCTCGAGGTAGGCCCCGAGCAGCGCGCCCTCGCCCGCGCCGAGGACCAAGGCGCCGGCCCCGTCCGCCATGGAGATCACCGAGTCCTTGTAGTCGGGCGGAATCACCTTCGAGAACGTCTCTGTGCCGATCACCAGCGCGGGACCCGCGCCCGCCGCCACGTAGAGCGCGGCGGCCGAGAGCGCATAGAGCCCAGCGGCGCAGCCCGCCCGAGTGTCGAAGCAGAGCGCACGCACGCCAAGTCGAGCCGCAATCGCCGCCGAGACCGTCGACGTCATTCGGTGGGGTGAGGACGTCGCGACGAGCAGGACCGAGACCTCCCCAGGCGCAACCCCCGCGTCCGCGAGGGCAGCCTGCGCCGCCTGCTCGCCTAAGTCGACGCTCGTCAGCTCGTTCTCGGGGTCGAGGGCTTGGCCGACGTCGTGGGTCCACGCCCGCTTGCTGAGCCCGTGCTCCGCCTCGATCGCCTTGGCGGCGAACGCGAGCCGCGCTGGATCGGGGTCCCTCCCGGCACGCACGGCGATCCGAGCGAGGACTTCGCTGTTGTTGAGCTCGAGGGGTGGGAAGGCGGTCCCGGTCCCCAAGATCGTGGGGCCCGCGATCGGGCCGATACGTGCCGCTGGCATGGTCCTCCCCATTCGCTCGGTGGGGGGCTTACCTTAGCTTGCATGGATCTCCAACTGGCTGGACGAGTGGCCCTGGTCGCAGGTGCAGGGCGGGGCATTGGCGCTGCCAGCGCGCTCCGCTTGGCCAAAGAAGGCGCCAGGGTCGGCGTCCTCTCGCGGACCGCGGAGCAAGTCGAGGCTGTCACCGCCAGCGTCCGCGAAGCCGGCGGAGAGGCGCTCCCGCTCGTTTGCGACGCCCGCGACTCCGCGAGCGTTGAGGCCGCGCTCGCGACCCTCAAGGAGACCTGGGAGGCCCCGACTCTGATCGTGTCGTGCCTGGCGGCCCACTTTCAACCGGCCAAGCTGCACAACCTGAGCGACGAGGCCCAGCGCGACCTGCTGGAGACCGACGTCCTCGCGACGACACGGCTCCTCCAGCGCGCGATCCCGCCCATGATGCTGGCAAAGCACGGTCGCGTCGTCCTGATCGGAAGCCTGGCTGCTTCGACCGGGGTCGGCGGGGGTCCCCTCTATGCCTTGGCCAAGTCAGCGCTGGAGGGTTTGGCCCGGGGAATGGCGATCGACTACTCGCGCTATGGGCTAACCTTCAACGTCGTTCGACCGGGGTTCACCGACACCGAGCGCTTCGTGCAGCGGGTCGGCGAGGACCCTGAGTGGCGCCAGCGGCTGGTGCGCAACACCTCGACTCGCCGGATCACGAGCGCCGAAGAAGTCGCGGCCTTGGTCGCGTTCCTCTGCTCCTCACACGCCGGCTCGATCACGGGGTCCGTCGTGGACATTACGGCAGGGACCCACCTCAACAACCTGTGGTGAACCTCGGCCCCTTGCAACTCTTGGAGCGGGCCGCGCAGGCTTGGCCGGACAACACCGCGGTCCGCGAAGACGAGCGGACGACCACCTTCGCCGAGCTCTGGGAGCTCTCTCGCGCCTGCGCGCTCGAGCCCGGCGCTCGCACGATCCTGTTGACGGCGGGCGGGCGCGAGGCGTTGACGCGCTACACCTCGATTCAGCGCGCGGGCGGCGTCGTAGTCGAGCTCAACCCAACCCTCCCCGACCCCGAGTTGATCGCGATCCTGCGAGCCGCAGAGCCGAGCGGAGCCCTCTCGGACGAGGACTCGCGCCCCCGTCTCAAGGCGCTCTGGCGCGAGGCCTTCGCGGCCGACGTGCCTTGGCTCGAAGCGACGAGCGAGCGCCCCCAGGAGGACCTCCCCGCGCGGGGCCCCGCCTCGCTCGTGTTCACCTCGGGCACGACTGGGGCCCCCAAGGGGGTCCGGCTCAGCCACGAGAACCTGGCCGCAGTCACGGCCGCGATCGCGGCCTCGTTCGAGCTTGAGCCGCCCAACGCAGGCGAGAGCGCCAAGCGAGAGGTGTTCCTGGCCGGCCTCCCGCTCTACTACACCTACGGTCGAAGCGTGGTGTTCTTGGCCGCAGCGCTCGGCGCCGAGCTCGTGTTCACCTCTCGCGCCTTGACGCCCGGCCGAGTCGTGTCCCTGACGCGCGAGCACGCCGTGACTCACCTCTCGCTCGTCCCCTATCAAGCCCTCGCGCTGCTCCGCCGCCCCGAGTTCAGCGCGAGCGAGCTGACTAGCGTCAAGCGGGTCACCGTCGCGGGAGGAGCCCTCCCCGAGGCCTCGCTCGCCGAGCTAATCGCGCGCTTCCCAGGCGCCGTGTTCCCCATGTATGGCCTGACCGAGGCCGCGACGCGCTTGACTTGCCTCCACCCTCGGGAGTTCGCCGGCCGACCGCGCTCGTGTGGCCGAGCGATCGCGGGAGTCGAACTCGCGGTCGCCGACGAGCACGGCGCCCAGCTCGCGCCCGGCGACGCCGGCGAGATCCTGGCCCGCGGCCCAAACCTGACCGCCGGCTACTTCGGAGACCCGGCTGGAACTGGTGAGCTGTTTCAAGAGGGCTGGCTCAGAACCGGCGACCTCGGCGTGCTCGACGCTGAGGGCTACCTCACGATCCAAGGCCGCCTCAAGGACTTGATCAAGTGCATGGGCGAGCGGTTCTCCGGGCAGTCGATCGAGGACGTCGTGCTCGAGCTGCCGGGCGTCGTCGAGGCGGCTGCGATCGGCGTCCCAGACCTCGAGCGAGGCGAAGCCGTCGTCCTGTTCGTGGTCAGTGAGGGGCCCATAGACGAGGCCGCGCTCCGCGCCCAAATCGCGGGGCGTCTCGGCCGAGCCAAGGTCCCCGTCCGCGTGCACGCGCTGCCTGAGCTTCCCAAGACTGGCTCAGGCAAGGTTCGCAAGAGCCTACTGCGGGAGCCGAGCGCGTGACGGCGCACAGACACGTGACCCCTCCGGCCTGGGTCGAATGGCTCGTCAAGCACCGCGATCGGCTCCAACTCGCGAGCCTGTTGCTCGTGATCGCGGCCGCCCTCGGTGGCCCCTTTCTCAGGTTCGACGTCAGCAACGAGAGCTTGTTCCTAGAGGGCGACCCAGCCCTGGTTCGCTACCGCGCGATGCAGGAGACCTTTGGGAGCGACGAGGTCGTCCTGATCTTGGTCGAGGTCAAGGACGCGTTCGCCGAACCAGATCGCGGGCGCCTGATCGCGCTCGGCAACGAACCCAACACCCTCAGCTTCGTCGAGGACCTCCGCTCTCCCTTCCACGCGCCCGTGCCCTTCCTCGACGCCGAGGAGACGATCGTCAGCAAGCCATACAGCGAGGCGGTCACCGACGAGGACTTCGACGCCCGCGTGTGGCGCGAGCGCGTGCTCTCCTACCGCCCTTTCGAAGACGTCCTAATCTCAAGCGACGCCCGCTACGTCGGCTACTTGATCCGCCTCGACCCTGAAGTCAAGACTCCCCAGGGCCGCCGGCAGGTCACACTCGTCCTCCACGGACTCATGAAGCAGCCCCCCTGGAACGAACTCCAGGCCGAGGTCGTGGGCACACCCATGATGATGACGCTCTTGGCCGAGATCCTGTTTCGGGAGTTGAACCTCGCGATCTTTGGCGGGCTGCTCGTGGCCGGGCTGACGCTCTTGATCCTGTTCCGCTCGCTGCGCGCAATGCTCGCCCCGCTCGCGGTCGTCCTGACGAGCCTGCTCGCGACCGGGGGGCTCATGGGCTGGGCTGGGGTCCCGCTCTCGACCCTGAGCGTGATCCTGGTCACGCTCCTGATCTGCGTTGGCGTCGCGGACGCGGTCCACTTGATCTCGGCCTACGAGCGGCGCGCGAGCGACGGCCTCGCCAATGAGCGGGCGCTGGCGATCGCGATCTCCGAGGTCCACCTCCCCTGTTTGTTCACCTCGCTCACGACGGCCGCGGGGTTCTTGGCCCTCCTCTCCAGCCGCCTGGTCCCGATTCGCAACCTAGGCGTGTTCGCGGCGCTCGGCTGCGTCCTGGCCTACGCCCTCTTGCTCGGGCTGATCCCGGCAATGCTCGTGCGCTGGACCCCGGCCAAGCACCCCGAGGGCGCACCGAGCCCGCTGGCCAAGCTCCTGGGCATGATCCACAGCCTCGTGACCCGCAGGCCTTGGGTCGTGATCGGGGTCGGGATCTTGGTCTGCGCCGCCGCGATCCCAGGCATTCCCAAGCTCTATGTCGACCGGGATCTGATGAAGAACCTGGCCCCCGACGAGCCGCTCCGCCACCAACTGAACTTCGTGCACGAGCGAATGGGCGGCACGATCGCCTGCGAAGTCCTCCTGACCCCGCTCGTGCCCCCGCCCGACCTCGTCCCTCACGCCGACCTCTTGACCCGCGCCGCCTCCTTCGAGGAGTGGCTGCGCACGGTTCACCCCGAGGTCAAGAGCGTGACGGGGATCACCGCCGGCGTCGAGGAAATGCACCGCCTGATGGGGGGCCCCAGCGAGGTCCCCAACCACGACGGGAAAGTCGCGAACCTACTCCTCCTCTTGGGCTCCGCCGACGGTGACTATTGCGATCAGCACGTGGCGACCGACGGGAGCTCGATCCGAATCACGGTCCGCTTCAACCTGATCGGGAGCCGGGAGCACAAGAAGATCCTGACCGAGGTCGAGGCCGAAATGACCAAGCGCTTCGCGGGGCTGGCCGACGCGCAGATCTCAGGCGGCGCGTTCCTCCTCTCAAAGAGCAGCGACTACGTGCTCGAGACTCAGAAGACGAGCTTCGGGCTCGCGCTGGCCATCGTCGTGTTCCTGATCGCGGCCTGGACGCGCGAGCTGCGCCTCGGCTTGCTCTCGATCCTGCCCAACCTGCTTCCGATCGCGCTCGTTCTCGGGGTCATGGGCTGGACCGGGACTGCGATCACGGTCACCAACGCCCTGATCACCACGATCGCGATCGGGATCATCGTCGACGACACGATTCACCTGACCTACGCGCTCCGAGAGGAGCTGGCCCGAACCGACGCGCTGCCCGTGATCGCGCTGGGGGGCGGGATCAGCCGGAGCGCGCAGGTCAACGCCGCGATCGAGCGCGCCTTGGCCGGCTCCGGACGCGCGGTCCTGGTCACGACGCTCGTCCTCGTCGGTTGCTTCGGCGTCTACTACTTCTCGCGCGATCGAGGCGTGCGTGTGTTCGGCCTCCTGAGCGCGCTGACTTTCCTGGTCGCGTTCCTGGCCGACGTGCTCCTCCTCCCGGCCCTGGTCAAGGTCTGGCCCTCCGCAGCCGACTCCAAATCCCGCGCGGGGCAGGCGGAGCCCGACGAGGTGGCCCCCTTCAAGGACGCCCCACCTCCTCCTGAGGAGGCCTCGTGACTGAGCCGACCCAGGCCGACGTGACCGCCTTGATCCAGACCCTGGTGCCCACGACCCCCCTCACGGGCGAGACGCCGCTCCTCTCCTCGGGCCTCCTCGACTCGTTCCTGCTCCTGGACTTGGTCGAGAACCTCGAAGACCGCTATGGGATTGCGGCCCTGGCCAGCGAAGTCACACCCGACCTCCTCGATACCCCCGCTCAGGTCCTGGCCTACGTCCTCCGCAAGCAGGCCGAAGCGTGATCCCAGTCCGCGTCCTGCACTGGCTCGGCCAACGAAGCCGAACGGCCAACGCGAAGGAGTTCTTGCGTGCAGTCGGTGACCCCGGCGCGGCCCAGCGGGCCCGCCTCCGCTTGATCCTGCGCCGCAACGCCGGCACGAGCTACGGTCAGACGCAGGGCTTTGGCTCGATCACGACGCCAGAGGAATACGCCCAGCGGGTCCCGATCGTGACCCCGCTCGAGCACCAGGCGCAGGTCAATCGAATGCTCGCGGGCGAGGCGAACGTCCTGACGGCCGAGGCGCCGGTCTACTACGTGCAGACGACCGGCTCGACCGGCGACCCCAAGCACGTCCCGGTCACACCGAGCTATCGAGTCGAGTTCCAGAAGGCGCTGCACGCCTCGCTCTGGCACCTCTACCGGGCGCACCCCGAGGCCTGCCGCGGGCGCGTGCTCTACTTCGTCGGCTCGGCCAACGCTGGTGTCGCCGCGGACGGGTGTCCGATCGGGACTATGAGTGGCTACAACTTCACGGCGATGCCGAGCGTCGTCCGCGCAATGTATGCCTGGCCGCAGGTCCTGTTTGGGCTTCGTGACCTCCGAACCCGGAACTTCCTCGCGCTCCAGCTCGCGCTCCAAGCCGCCCCGACGCTCTGCGCCACGATCTTCCCGCTCGGGCTCGTGCTCCTCTTTCGCGAGCTCGAGCGAAGAGCGGACGAGCTGGCGCACCACCTTGAGCGAGGAACGCTGCCCGACGATCTGGTCCTGAGCAACGAGGAGCGGGCGCTCTTTCGTTCGCTCGTTAAGAAACGGCCCGACCGCGCGGCCGGGCTCCGGGCAGGGATCAAGGGCGACCTCGTCCCGAACGCGTTCCCCGAGCTGGCTGCGGCCGTGTGCTGGACGAGCGCGACCGCCAAGCTCTACGTTCCCGAGCTCCAGCGCTGGCTCGGCGGGCGCGCGATCGTCCGCGACGCGGTTTACTCCGCGGCCGAGGGCTGGATGAACGTGCCGCTGGGTGGCGCTGAGCCCGGCGGCCCGGTGTGCGTCACCGGCCACTACCTGGAGTTCATTCCAGAGGCTGAGTTGGAGAGCGCCTCCCCCACAACGCTCGGGGCCCACCAGGTCGAAGTCGGCCAGCGCTACGGCGTCCTGCTCACGACCTCTGGCGGAAGCTACCGCTACTCCCTAGGCGACGTGATCGAGGTCTACGACACCTTTCACGCGACGCCCTGCATTCGCTTCGTGCGCAAGGCGGGCGCCCACTGCTCCTTGGTCGGCGAGAAGCTCGACGAGGCCCACGTCAACTTGGCGGTCGCAGGCGCGCTCGAGGACCTCTCCTGCGAGTCCCTCTGGTTCTGCCTCGCCCCTCGGACCGGCGGAGAGGTCCCCGGCTACACCCTCCACATTGAGGCCGCCCCCAAAGACGCCGCGAGCTTCGCGGCGGACCTTGCTCAGCGCGTCGACCGTGGGCTCCGGGGGGCTGCGCGGGACTACGCAGCCCACCGAGAAGACGCCTCGCTGGCGCCCGTCGAGGTCGCGATCGTGGAGCCGGGGACCTTCGAGGCCTGGCGAGCCGCCCAAGCGGCAGAGGGCGCAGCCGTCGCTCAGCAGAAGGCCTGCCACCTCGTCAGCGACACGGACAAGCTCCCCGCGCCGATGCGACCCGCGGAGCCGGCCTAATCCAGCCGAGGCTAGGCGGCTGGCCAAGCGCCTCGAGATTCACGACTCGCCTCGCCCCGGTAGCTGGCTGAACATCGCCGAGATCGAGTTCCGGGCTCTCGCTGGCCAGTGCCTCGACCGCAGAATCCCGGACAGGTCCAGCCTCACTCGCGAGGTTCCCGCCTTCTGCCGCGCAGAAACGTCTGGGCCTGGCGGGGCCGGGAACGGGAACTCGGTTATCGGGTCTGCCTTTCTGCCGCGGCAGAAACCACTGCCGGGGTCGGGAAACGGGAACGCCGTTCTCACGTACGCGAGGTCCTTGGTTTCTGCCGCGGCAGAAACCCAAGGTGCCACCAGCCGCGATCACGAGCCCCACTCACCCTCACTCCATGCTTCTTCCCTGAGAGCGTGCCAATCTCGCCGGCCGGCACCACCAAGGAGCGAGGTTTGACGGACGTCGGCACTCCGGTTCGCGAACTGATGGAGATTCTCTGTTACAGGACACTAGCCCGAATTCGTCACGAGGGAGTGCTCTTGAGGCTAGGAGCCGGCGGCGCCTACGACGAGGACAGGCATTGGCGGGCTGGCGTCGCTCCAGCGAGTCGAAGAGACTCTGCGGGTGAGCCCCGCCCCGCCTCAGTTTGGTCGCTACCCGATCCTCGGGGTCCTCGGCCAGGGCGGCATGGGGACGGTCTACTTGGCCCGCCACCCGGAGCTAGGGTTCGAGCTCGCGATCAAGACCCTCGTCATGGGGCGGGGCGCGACCGAGACGCAGCGCAAGCGCTTTCAGCGCGAGGTCCGCGCGCTGGGGCAGTTGCACCACCCTGGCTTGGTGCGGGTCGTCGACGCGGGCGAGCAGGACGGGGTCCCTTGGCTAGCCATGCAGCGAGTGGAGGGTGGGAACTTTGAGGAGCGGCTGCGAGAGCGCGGTCCGCTCTCGCCTGACGAGACGATCGGGCTGGGGGTCCAGCTCTGCGCGGCGCTGAGCGTGGCCCACGCGCGCGGGATCCTGCACCGGGACCTCAAGCCGGACAACGTGCTCTGCACACCAGACGGGCGCTACGTGGTCAC
>JAESQQ010000084.1 GCA_016765095.1 Planctomycetota bacterium
AAGGCGTGTTGTGAGCCGTCCAATAGGGCGCCTTACGGAGGGGCCCTCTCGCGACCTGTAGGGTGCGGGGTTTACCCCCGCCCGCCTGTCCGGGAGAGACAGACGGCCTCTGGGATTAGGCTTGTCAACGTCAGGAGCTGTACCCCCGCCCAGCGTCTGTCCCGGAGGGACAGGCGCGTTCGACGACGAGCACGAACGAGCACGGGCACGGGGTAAGGACGGGCACGGGCACGAAGACGCCTAGTCGACCAAGGTAGCTATGGCCGCTTCGCGATCGGGGAAGATTGGCAAGATCGCGTGCAATCCGAGGACTTCAATCAGCGTCGCGGGGACTCCCCACACCGTCGACAAGACGAGCTTAGCGTCCGCCTGCTCGCACTCTTGGACGAGTTGAACGAGGTAGGCGAGGCCGTTGGCGTCGATCAGGCGTTCGCAGTCCAACACGATCTTCGTGTGTCCCTTCTCGATCTGGGCCCGAACCGTCTTCACGAGGCGCTTGCCCTCCCGCTCGCCCAAAGCGCCGCGCAGGCTGATGACGCGCACCCCGCTCGGGTCCTTCTGCCCTTTGACAACGAGCCGCTTGGGTTCAACGTCTTTGGTCTCGCCGACCGCCTGGTGTAGCCACTCCGCAGCCTCCTCCACCTCCTCGGTGTTGCCTATGAAGTTCAAGACGCCGAGTTGCTCGAGCAGAGGACCGGTCTCCTCGTTGAGGCCCGCGAAGATCATTGCGCCGCCGGCGTCCCCATGACGGAGGGTGTCCCCAACCAACGCCCCAACGACGTCGACGGTGAGCCAGTCCAAGCGAGTCGTGTCGAACAGGATCTTGTGCCGGTTCTCCGAGAGGAGTTGGTGCAAGATCCCCGCGACTTCGTCCCGCGCGGAGTCTTCCTTCTCGCTGTCGCCGATCAGCGCGACCCGGGTCACCCCGTCCTCGCGGTGCTCGACCTCGACAAGGAATCCAGGGGTCTTGCGTCTCTTCTTGCGAGCCATTGCTTTTCTCCCCAGGCAGAACAGATTCGGAGTTCCAGGCGATAACTAGTAAAGCGGAGCACGATTCTGACCGGGGTCGCCTTCATAGCGAAGGGGAGTCGCGAGATCGCACTCGCGGGCGACCTCTCAGAATCGTGGCCTCCGGTTTAGAATTCGGCGCTTGAACCGGCGGCTCGGCCGCCCGAGGTGAATTGTGAACGGGATCTGTCCTGAGTGCGCTGCGGAGGTCGAGCTCCCCGGCGACGCCACGAGCGGTGAAATCGTGACCTGCGGCGACTGCGGGGTCGACCTCGAGTTGACGAGCGTCAAGCCGGTCAAACTCGAGACCGCCCCCGAAGAAGAAGAAGACTGGGGCGAGTAGTGAAGATCGGGCTACTCGTCAGCCGGATCCGCGTCGAGGAGAAGCTCCTCATGAAGGAGCTCGACTCGCGCGGTCTGGACTACGAACGAATCGACGATCGCGAGTTGATCTTCGAACTCGGCAACAACACGTTCGAGCGCTTCGACGTCGTCGTCGAGCGCTGCATCAACCACAGCCGGGCCGTCTACGCGCTCAAGATCCTCGAGGGCTGGGGGATCCCGACCGTCAACCGCTATGGGACGGCGGAGGTGTGCGGCAACAAGATCCTGACCTCGACCGCGCTCCAGCAGGCTGGGGTGCCTCAGCCGAGGGTCAAGATCGCCTTCACGCCCAAGTCTGCGATCGAGGCCATGGAGGAGATGGGCTACCCCGTCGTGCTCAAGCCCGGCGTCGGCTCTTGGGGTCGCCTCCTGAGCAAGATCAACGATCGCGAAGCGGCGGAGACCGTCCTCGAGCACAAGGAACTGCTCGGGACCTATCACCACTCGATCTTCTACATTCAGGAGTACATCAAGAAGCCCGGACGGGACATTCGTGCGTTCGTGATCGGCGACGAGACGATCGCCGCGATCTACCGGACCTCTCCGCACTGGATCACGAACACGTCTCGCGGCGGCGAAGGCTCCGTGTGCGAGGTCACGCCTGAGCTGAATGAGATCTGCCTCGCGGCGGCGAAGGCGGTCGGCGGCGGGGTCGTCGCGATCGACGTGTTCGAGGACCCCGAGCGCGGCCTGATCGTGAACGAGGTCAACTACACGATGGAATTCCGCAACTCGATCGAGCCGACCGGCGTCAACATTCCAGGCCGAATCGTGGACTACGTGCTCGCGACGGGTCGGGGCGAGGCGAAGGACGCGTGATCCGAGTCTCGATCGTCGGCGCCTCGGGTTACGCCGGCGGCGAGCTGCTCCGCCTTCTCCTCGACCACCCTCAGGTCGAAGTCGGCCAGGTCACCTCCGAGCGCCAGGCCGGCAAGTTCGTGCACTCGCTTCACCCCAACCTGCGGGGTCGGACCAAGCTCAAGTTCGTGCCGAGCGCCGGGCTCGACCCAGCGGACGTGATCTGCCTGGCGCTCCCCCACGGCCACGCTCAGACTCGGATCGAGGAGTTCGCGGCCCAGGCAGCACGGATCGTAGACCTCTCGGCCGACTTCCGTCTCCGTGACCTCGACCTCTACGAGAAGACCTACGGCAGCCCTCATCAGGCGCCCGAGTGGAACGAGCGCTTCGTCTACGGCCTGCCCGAGCTCAACCGCAAACAGCTAGCGGGCGCGACTCACGTGAGCGGTGTCGGCTGCAACGCGACGGCCAGTAACCTCGCGCTGCTCCCCCTCGTCAAGGCCGGGCTCCTCGACGCCGAGCGAGCGCCGATCGTGGACCTCAAGGTCGGGAGCAGCGAGGGCGGGAACAAGGCCAGCCTCGCGAGCCACCACCCCGAGCGGAGCCACGTCGTGCGGAGCTTCGCGCCGGTCGGCCACCGCCACGCAGCCGAAGTCGTCCAAGGACTGGGTTTGGCGGAGGTCCACCTGAGTGTGACCTCGATCGAGCTCGTGCGCGGCGTGCTCGCGACCGCCCACTGCTGGCTCAAAGAGCCCGCCGAGGACAAGGAGCTCTGGAAGGTCTTCCGAGGGGCCTATCGAGACGAGCCTTTCGTGCGGCTCGTGAAGGACAAGAAGGGCGTCTACCGCTACCCCGAGCCCAAGCTCCTCTGGGGCACGAACTTCGCCGACGTCGGCTGGGCGGTTGAAGGTCGTCGACTGGTCTCGATCTGCGCGATCGACAATCTGATGAAGGGCGCAGCCGGAACCGCCCTCCAGTGCCTGAACCTAATGCAAGGCTGGGACGAGTCCCTGGGCTTGAGCTTCCCCGGCCTCCACCCAATCTAGTGCTGCCCCTCACAAGTTGCGGTACGTCCCAATGCTCTCGTAGGGGAGGGGTTTACCCCCTCCTGCGGGCGGGGGTAAACCCCGCCCCTACATTCA
>JAESQQ010000813.1 GCA_016765095.1 Planctomycetota bacterium
CGGCGGCGGCAGCGGCGGCGGGTTCTTCCCTGCGGGCGGAGCGCCCGGAAGCGGCGTGGGCTCAGGCTTCGGGTTCCAATCCGGCGGGATCCCCTCCACCATCGATCCTGACGCAGGAGCGCCCGTCGGGTCAGGCTTTGGCTCGGGAACGGGTTCCAGCTTCGGCTCAGCGTCGGGAGGCGGGTTCGGCTCTGGAAGCGCGATCCCACCGACCCTCGACCCAGATGCCCCCAGCGGCCTCGGCTCCAACTTCGGCTCCGGGCTGGGCTCCGGGCTGGGCTCCGGCCTGGGGAGCGGAGCCTTCGGAGGGGGTCAAATCCCCGCCACGATAGACCCCGACGGCGCGACGCTCGGACCCGGTCAACTCGGCGCGGCCATGGGAAGCGGGTTGGGCGGGGGCATGATTCCCCCCACGATCGACCCCGACGCTGGCGGGCCCGGTTCAGCCTTTGGCGGGCCCGGTTCAGCCTTCGGCCAGGGAAGCGGCATGGGCTCAGGTTCATTCGGGTCAGGAGCCTTCGGCTCCGGCGCGATTCCACCCACGATCGACCCCGACAACGCGACCCTCGTCGGCGGAGCAGGCACCGGGTTCGGCTCTGGGAGCGGCCCCGGCACCAACTTCGGTCCGGGGAGTGCGTTTGGGAGCGGCCCCGGGAGCGGCCTCCCGGGAGCGGCAGGATCCGCCTTCGGAAGTGGCCCTGGCGGCGGCTCTGCTTTCGGTGGCCCCGTCGGCTCTGCTTTCGGAAGCGGACCCGGCTCAGGCTTTGGCTCAGGCTTCGGCTCCGGCTCGGCCCTCGCGCCGGGCAAACCGAAGATCGACCTCCCCGCCCCTGCACAACTCGACCTCACGGCCGAGGCGGAAGACGACTACGAAGATTCGATCGAGGAAGAAGAAGAGGAGGACGAGGGTGAGGGTGAGGGTGAGGGTGAGGGTGAGGGTGAGGGTGAGACCGACGGCAAGCCGCGCCCGCGCCGCCGACGTCGCTCCGAGTACGTAGCGCCCAAGCGGAACCGAATCCCCATGGGACCCCTGATTGGGGTCGGCGTGGTGTTGGTCCTGGTGGGCGGGTTCACGGTCTCGCGAGTCCTCTCGAGCAAGCGCCGTGCGCGCGAGAAGGCCGAGTTCCTCGAGATCGCAAAGAACGAGTCGATCGGCGCTGCCCTTGACCGCGGAGGCAACCTCTCGAGTGACGTGCTCGACGACGAAGACGTCAAGAAGCAGCTCGAGGAGCTCAAGCGGAAAGCCGACGCCGCCAAATCACGCGCCACCGCCAGGGCCCGCCTCGACGAGCTGGCCAAGACGCGCGACCTCGAAAAGCGAATCGCGATCTGCGACGACGCGCTCGAAGTCGACGACCGCTGCACGATGGCCTACGTCGCGCGCGCCCAGGCCAAGTATGCGCTCGGGAAGCGAAAGGCCCTTCGAGAGGGCATCAAGCTCTCGCGACTAGCGACGATCGCGATCGCAGACATTGAGACAGCGCTTCAACAAGGCGGCGACAAAGACCCGACGACGTATTACGCCCGGGCCATGATCGGCCTCGACACGGGCAACCGGAGCATGGTCGCCAAGGCGCGCGGCGATCTTCGCAAGGTCAAGGAGCTCGACCCCGACGGTGCCTTTGGTGCCTTGGCCGCCGGCAGGCTGGCGCTCCTCGACAAGCCCCCCTACGACAAGGCCGTCAAGGCCTTCTCGCGAGCGATCAAGAAGGACTCCGAACTCGCAGAGGCCTTCCTGGGGCGAGGCGAGGCTCACGTTCGCAACGAGGACTACGCCGACGCCCGCAAGGACCTCGATCGCGCGGTCTCGCTGGACAACACCCTGGCCTCGGCCCTTTCGCTTCGTGGTGTAGCCCGCTTCAAGGCCAGCAAGGATCGCCAGGGCGCCCTCAAGGACCTCAACGCGGCGCTCAAGCTGGACCCGACCCTCGTCGAGGCGCTCGCCCTGCGTGCCTATGTGCGCCTCGAGCGGAACCCAGTCGGCATTGTCACGAGCCCCAAGGGGATCGTTGATCAGGCCAAGCGGGACGCCGAGGACGCGCTCAAGCTAGACCCTAAGCAGTTCATGGCGCACCTCGCCCTGGCGGAGATGCACCAAGAGGACAGGGTCCTGACCAAGGCGGTCCAGCACGCTGAGAAGGCCGTCAAGGCCAGCCGCAATCAGTCGGCCGAGGCCCTCTTCGTTCGCGCACGAATCCGCGTCCGCGACGGCGACATGACCGCCGCCACCGACGACCTCAAGCGAATCCTCCAGCTCGAAGACAAGCACGCCCGCGCCAAGACGCTCCTGGCAGGTCTCTTGATCGAGGCGGGCGACATGGAGCAGGCCCGGTTCCACCTCGACCAGGCGCTAGAAATCGATCGCAACCTGGCGCCGGCCTTCTTCAACCGCGGCCTGGTCAACCTTCGCCAGGAGCCGCGACCGCAGCTCGGCAAGGCGATCGAGGACTTCAGCCAGGCGATCGGCCTCCAGCCGGACTTGGCCCTGGCCTACTTCTTCCGGGGCACGGCGTACTACGAGTCTCACCGGTTCGAGGACGCGCTCAAGGACATGGAGCGAGCGCTCGAGTTGCGCGAGAAGTATGCGAGCGCCAAGGTCAGGGTCAACCTCCCGAGCGTCCTCTACATCCGCGCGCTCTGCTACTACTACCTCGAAGAGTGGGAGTCCTCGATCAAGACCCTCGACGAGTTCCTTAAGGTGGCTCCCTCGACCCACAAGGGGCGTCCCTTCGCCGAGAAGTGTCGGACCAAGGCGCAAGCCAAGCTCGAGGGCGAGTAGCGAGTGAGCGAGGAAGCGAGCCCAAGCTCGCGCCCCTCTGAGCCTGATCCGGAGGCGCCTTCGTCGGGCGCTGCAGAGGCGGCTCCCGAGGGCGAGCCCGAGTCCAGTAGACCTCCCACAGAAACCTCTGACCCCACCGACGGGGCCAAGAGCAAGCGGCGCAAGAAGAAGCGGGACCCGTTCGCGAACGACCCCTTCGCTGGAGTCGACGGCGAGGCGATCAAGGCGGTTCCTGCCGTGGCCCTCTCCAAGGATCCCTTCGCGGGCGTCAAGGTCAAAGCGTCCAAGAAGGACGCAGCCGCCTCTAAGAAGACCTCGTCCACCAGCAAGGACGTCGCGAAAAAGAGCGAGAGCAGCTCGTCCTCCAGCTCCGAGAAGAGCAAGAGCGAGAAGAGCAAGCGTACGCGGCGCAAGGCCAAGGACCCCTTCGCCGAGGACCCCTTCGCAGCCCTCGAGGACGCTCCCCAAATACGAGCAGCCCCGGCCGAACTCAAGAACGATCCCTTCGCCGGCGTCGAGCCGAAACGTCGCTCCAAGACAAGTTCAGCCCCGGCCAAGCAGGTTCCCGAGAAGGCTGCCTCGGAGAAGCGAGCCGCTGACCCTGAAGCCAGCGGAGCCACCGACACTCTCGCCACCGCCCCGAACGCGAAAGAGGCTGTCGCGCCCGAGCCGGGCGAAGTCGCAGGAAAGCCCGAGAAGGCTGAGAAGGCCGAGAAGGCCGAGAAGGCCGAGAAGGCCGAGAAGGCCGAGAAGGCCGAGAAGGCCGAGAAGGCCGAGAAGGCCGAGAAGGCCGAGAAGGCTGAGA
>JAESQQ010000814.1 GCA_016765095.1 Planctomycetota bacterium
GCGCTGACCACGGCTCGGAGCGGGGCGGGATCCGGCGCGGGCTCCTGACCGGCCAAGACGGCGGACACGAGCGGGATCACGCTGTCCCAGTCGAAGAGGTCGACGTAGACCAACTCAGGGGCTGAGCGCGCGACGAGATCGACTTGAGTCCAGGCCGCGACCGAGACCTCGTGCCCGAGCGCACGCAGGGGCTCGGCGAGGCGCTCGAGGCCACAGCGCCCGAGGAGGAGGATCATTGCTAGACCCACCAGGCGGTCACGCTCAGGCGCTCGCCTTCGGTGACTCGCTCGACCGCGTGCCAGGAGCGGGCGTGGGGAGCGAACAAGCAGGCGTCGCCGAGGTGGGGGAGGAAGCGCTCCCTGACTTCGAGTCCGTCCTCGCTCGGCGTCCCGAACGCGATCGCGCCGCCCTGGGCGGCTCGCCAGGAGGGGCAGAGCCCGAGCGTGATCGTGGCCAGGTAGCTCGGTCCGTCGGGGTGGACGGCCATTCGGTCGCCAGGGCGCATTCGCCACGCGTTGAGGACGAGGTCCTCTCCGAGCGATCGACCCAGGACCGCGCCGACCCCCTCGCGGAAGGCTGGGTCCCGGAGGAGGGCTTGGAGGGGCGCGAGCTTCCCGCTGAGCACGTGACGCTCGGCTTGGACGTGGGGGGTCTCGAGGCGCTCGAAGGGGAGAGCGAGCGCCTCCTCGCGGAGCGCCGCCGCTGCCTGAGGGCAGAGGAGACCGCGGAGGAGGAACACCTCGCGTCCAGCCAAGCGCTCTTCGCGCAGTCGGCGGTAGCGCTCCGGATCGCGCCAATCCCGCGCCAAGAGCTCGGGGAGCGGAGCGCCGGGCGGTTCCCAGGGCTCGTCCGCTGCGCCAGACTCGGCCCAGCGGTGGACTCGCGCGGCGCGGCGTTGCCGCCGCAGCTGCTCGGCGACGGGTCCCTCGAGGAGGAGCGCGGCTTTGAGCTTCGCGCGGAGCGCTTCGGTCGACTCGTTCTCTTGGCCCGCCTCGAGCACGGCCAGGGCGGCGGCCTCGCTCGGGCTCAGGGCGTGGAGCGTGTCGAGGAGGAGGTCGAGCAGCTCGAGCCCGCCGTCCGCCTGGGGGAAGCGGAGCACGCTCGCTCGAAGGAGCGCCACCTCTCTAGGCCTCGCCCAGCTTGCGCGCCACGATCAACTGGCAGGCGTGCTCTTGGACGGTCCGAGAGCCTTGCTGGAGGCGCCAGGAGACGCGGTCTTCGACGAGGTCAAGCTCGTAGTTGAACCGGAGCCCGAGCGAGGCGGGGTCCCCGCTCAGCGCTGCGAGGAGGTCGGTGGCTTCGAACTGGCGCTCGAGCGGGGTCAGCTCCGGGTCCCAAGCGTAAGGGCAGGCCAGGATTAAAGTCCCTCCGGGACGAAGCAGCGCGTCGGCTTGGCCGAGGACGGTCCGCGGGTCGGGGCAGGAGTCGAGGAGGTTGATCGCGAGCACCGCGTCGAAGGAGTGGGCCAGAAAGGGAGGATCCGCTGCGTCGCCCACGACGCCTCGGCCAGGAAAGGCGCGCGCCAGGGCGAAGTTCAACTCGAGCCCGACGGTGTCCGTGCGGGGGTGCATGCCGGGGCCGCAGCCGAGGTCGAGGATCTCCCCCGACAGCTCTCCGACCAGGCCTTGGATCCGGTCGGGGAGCTCGCCGCCCGCGTATTCGAACACCCGTCGGAGGTGCGCGTCGCGGTTGAGGACGCTGCTCCCTCGGGTCAGGAGCGCGCTTAAGTCCGCGGGGAGGTCTCGGGCCAGGACCGCGATCCGCTCGGTCTCCAGCCAGCTCTCGAGGTCGGCGAGCACGATCGGGACCTCGTCCACGACGGGGTAGCGGCGCTCACAGGCCAGGCAGCGGAGCACGTGGGCCGAGTCGACCTCGAGGACGCTGACGTGGAGCTCACCGCTCGCGTCGACATGACGACAACCGGGGCAGACCAGCTTGAGGGGGGGACTCGCAGGCGAGGGTGAGCTCACCCGCCGGTAAACACGTCGGGGCTGCCGAGGATCACGGTTCCGTTGCCGCCGCAGTGCTTGGTCGAGTCTCCAATGCGGACGGCCTTCTTGTTGTTTATGAAGACCGTGCCCGAGCCGGCGCTGGTCTTCCAGTTGTTGCCGTCGCAGCAGAGGAGGTGGGAGCCCGGGTCGCCGAGTCGCATAGCCTTCATGCCGTTCACGAACACGTCTGGGCTCCCGTTGGTGGCCGGCCCTATGACGGGGTGCGGACAGAGCGGGCAGCCGTGCTTGCAGGCCGGGCAGAAGGCGAGGTCGCCGACGCGGTGTTGGGGAGGGCCAGGCACTTAGTTGATCATGACCTTGGAGCCCTTGATCGTGGTCACTCCGGTCGACTTGACGGTCCGCGTCCCGCCGGCCTTCTCCTCCACGTTATCGGTCGCCTTGCGGTTCATGTTTTTCTTGCTCGTGTGGCTCATGTCCTTCTTGGACAGCACGACGAACTCGCCGTCGGCGGTCATCTTGGTGTCCTCCCAGGTCTCGGTCACGAGGTTCTTGCAGCGAATCAGGACGGTCTCTTTGGCGATCAGCTCAATGTCGCCGTCGCTGCTCGTGATCACGATCTTCTTCTTGTCCGTGAAGATCTCAATGTTGTGCTTCCCGGTCTTGTCCGCGATCGTGATCTTCTCCTTGCCGTCCTTGTCGTCGAGGATGATGAGGTGGCCCGAGCGCGAGCGAATGAAGCGGAGGTCGTTCTTGCCGTCCTCGTTGAAGTCGCGACCGGAGCACGAGTAGGGGCCGTGGTCGTAACCCTTGGGTCCCCCAAAGGTGCTCGTAATGTCGTCGCACTGGGGCGGGGTGTCGACGCCGTTGTAGAGCGACCCGATCACGTAGGGGAAGCGCACGTCGCCGTGCTCGAACCCAACCAGGACCTCGTCGTCGATCTCGGGGATCCACCACTGGCCGCGCTGAGGGCCAGCCATGGGGTAGCAGAGCCGGGCCCACCAGGACTCGACTTCGTCCGAGAGCCAGGGGAACTTGACCTTGATCCGGCCGAGCTTCTCGGGGTCCTTGTTGTTGGTCACGATCCCGACCACGAACCCGTGGATCTTGCTGGCCTGAGCCTCGCGGTCGCGTCCCTGCGAGAGAACGTCAATGATCGATTCCATGGTTGCTCCTCAGAAGTCGGGGCTGGCGGGCCGCCGATCGCTCCGAATGATAGTGGACGGGGGCTTGAGACTCTAAGGGCTTGGCTGGGAATGAGTTGGAGCGGCGTTCTTGGCCTCGCCCCTGGGACGAGCCGCCGGGGCTGCGCGAAGCGACTCGCAGACGGCTGAACGGGCCTTATCGTGCCCCGGGAGGCGGTCTAGAACATGGAAACTCGGCGTAGCGCCCTCCGCAAGGGAGATTGGGTGCAGTTGGGGTCCTACTGCGGCAAGGACCAACCGGAGGACCTGCTCTGGCGAGTCCTATCCCGGACGAAAGATCACGTTCTGCTGATCACCCAGTACATCGTGATGAAGAAGGTCTTCGACACGGCCGGCGAGCATGGGCTGAACCGCTGGAGGGACTCCACCCTCCGCCACTGGCTCAATTCGGAGCAGCCCGCGGGTCAGGTCGACTTTGGACCCCACCCAGCGCCGACGCGCGCAGCGGTGGGACCGAAGCGGAAGCCCTACGCTCGGGAGCAGGGGTTTCTCGCGAACTTCCCCAGCGAACTGCGTCAGTACATTTCGCCCGTCGCGATAACGACTCCGGTCGCGAAAGGGTTGCGAGGTGGACCCGACAAGACCAGCGACCGCGTCTCCCTCGTCACCTATGAGCAGTACCGAAAGCTGCCCAAAGACATGAAGATCGGACGCCCTTCGCCCCGCATGACGCAGGACGACAGCCTTCGGATGCTCGACGACGAGCCCATGCAATACTGGGCCCGGAGCCCCAACTTTGGTCGCGAGGGCGTCTTCCTCCTCAGCCACTGGTCGAACGACAAGCGCTCTATGAACTGCGGTGCCTTCGCAGAAATGGGAATTCGACCCTGCATCGGACTCACCGCCGCCCAATTCGCGGGGAAGGGCACCGCGCGCAGACCCTACGTCCCGCGCTTTGCTGTGGACGCAGCTTCTCTGTAACTCAGTGGAAACCACAAGTCGTATGAGCCTCCTCTTCTCACTGTCCGTCGAAGACGACGATCACGTTTACAACAAGACCCTGCTCGACTGGATTGAGGGCCACGGCGAATCGCCGAATTCAGTCGCGCTGCTGAACCCCGAGAGGCCGGCAGTGCTCAACGTCCTTGGCGAGACGGGCGACGTTCTCCTCTATGACACCTTGGACGCGCTCGTGCTTTCGGTCTACGAAGGGGCCGCTCACGCCCTGGCGACCAACGAGGCGTATGTCTACTCCTCATTCGACCAGCGAGATGCGTATTCGATTTCGGTCAAGGATGGAGTGGTCGAGTTCCGAACCGCGGAGGGGACGGCCACCGCCTCGCTCGCTGCGACGACGAAGGCCCTGAGGGACCTGGGAAGCGCCTACGGGGAACTCTTGAAGAAGGTGTTCCCCCAGGAGGAAGCGCGCTGGAGGCGGTTCCTTGATCGACCTCGCGGTCTCGACTGAATCCGGCGCCAGCTCTGGCCCGATTCGCTCCTCAGGCCTACTTGAGGCTCTGGACGTGACGCTGGCTGGCAGTTCGAAGAGATGGACGCGCTAAAGGGCGCGATTCCAGGTGGCGGACCAAAGCGAGAAGGGCGTCCGGATCAATCTGAGGGCCGCTTCTCAGGCTCGGCCTCGAGGCTTTCGCTCAGCTCCCAGCCGAGCTCAGCTCCCGTCAGACGGATCAACTCCGCGAGCGCTGGCGCGTCTTTAGCGCGCGCCGTCCGGACGAGGGCCTCGGCGTTTGGAGGGCTAGTGTCCTTCTTGGACAGCATTGCGATTCCAGGACGGAATCTCGACGACGAGGTCGCGCGTTCCGTCGGGGACGCATTGGCAAGCCAGGCGCGAGGTGCCCGTGATGCCCGGGGCGAGGTCGATCATGTCCTCCTCGTCCTCGCTGGCTTCGTTGGTTGTGTCGAAGCCGCCCTGGTCGAGGACCACGTGGCAAGTCGAGCAGGCGCAGACCCCGCCGCAGGCGTGGTCGATCTCGACTCCGGCCGCGTGAGCCAGGCGAAGCAGGCTCCCGGGTCGGCCGTCGCCGCGCTCGGGGAGCGCGCTCGGGTCGACTTGGATCGTCTTGAGCTCTTCGCCGTCAGACGTGAACTTGATCGAGAATGCGCTCGTGGCCAGGACGGCCTCGGTCTGCTCGATATAGGGGTTCTCGCCGCCCATTATCTGCCTCCCTTGTCAACGGTGGACTGAATTGCGTGCTCGACTGCGTCCTCGAGCTCGGTCAAGGCCTTGCCGCCCAGCGCCGCGTTGACGGCTCGGTCGAGCACGAGCTCGGCCAGGGGCTCGCAGGCGTCGTTGAGCGCCTCGAGGGAGGCCTTGATTTCGGCGTTCACGTCGCCCTTGCAGAGGGCCTCAAGCGCCGTGATCCCAGCCTCGATCGGCTCGCGCTGAGCGGCCGTGAGGCCGTCGCCGGCCATCGTCAGGGCCTTGCTCGCGGCCCGGATCACCGTCGCCGATTCGTTGCGAAGGTCGATCAGTTGGTGGAGGTTGACGTCCGCGATCGCGTGCTGGAACGACTCCTCCATGATCTCGTCGACCTCCTCGTCGGTCAGGCCGTGGACCGGCGTGACCTCGATCTCGGTCTCGGCGCCGGAGCGCTCTTCGCTCGCCATGACCCTCAGGATCCCGTCGGCGTCGATCAGGAACGTGACTTTGACCTTCGGCATGCCGGCGGGCATGGGCGGGATCTTGAGCTTGAAGTGTGCCAGGGAGCGGCAGGTTTCGACCAGCTCGCGCTCACCCTGGAGAACGTGGAGCGAGATCGCGGTCACGTTGTCTTGGGGCGTCGTGAACTCCACGCTGGCCTGGGTCGGGATTCCGCTGTTGGCCATGATCAGCTTGTTGACACCACCCCCAAAGGTCTCGAGTCCGAGCGAGAGCGGCGTCACGTCGAGCAGGAGCAGGTCGGCTGCGTTTTTCCCCGAGAGGATCTCGGCTTGGATCGAGGCTCCGAGCGCAACGACTTTGTCGGGGTCGAGCTCGGTGTGCGGCTCGCGGCCGAAGAACTCGCCGACGCGCTGGCGGACGTAGGGGACTCGAGTCGAGCCCCCGACCAACACGACTTCGTCGATCTGGTCGGGCGTTAGCCCAGCGCTCGTCATGGCGCCTTGGCAGAGCTCGAGGGTTCGGGCCACGAGGGACTCGATCGCCTTTTCGAGCTCGGCGCGAGTCAGGACGAGCTCCAGGTTGACCCCGTGGGTCGGGTCCTTGACGCGGAGCGTGGCCTGCTCGCTCGCGCTCAACTCGATCTTGGCGGCTTCGGCTGCGGCGCGGAGCTGGGCCCGGAGGCGCGGACTCTCGACTGCTTCGCTGCTCAAGCCTTGCGCGGCCAGCGCGGCCAGCGCGCTCTCGACCAGGATTCCGTCGACGTCGTCGCCGCCGAGGTGCGTGTCCCCGGCCGTTGCCAACACGCGGAACGTCCCAGCTTGAACTCGGAGCAGGCTGAGGTCGAAGGTCCCGCCGCCGAGGTCGTAGACCGCGATCACGCCTTCGGCCTCTTTGCCGCCGAGGCCATAGGCAAGCGAGGCCGCGGTCGGCTCGTTAATGATCCGGAGGACTTCGAGTCCGGCCATTTTTCCCGCGTCGCGAGTGGCCTGGCGCTGGGCGTCGTCGAAGTAAGCCGGGACGGTCACGACGGCCTTGGTGACGGGGTGTCCGAGGCCAGCTTCGGCCCGGCGCTTGAGCTCGGCCAGGATCTGAGCGGAGACCTCTTGGGGCGTGCGCCGCTTGCCTTCGATCTCGATCTCAACGTGCGAGCGGCCTTCAGAGCCCCCCTCGACGAGGTTCACCGAGAAGTGGCGTTGGACGGCTGGCGAGAGCTCAGCCAGGCTCTGGCCCATCAGGCGCTTGACGGAGAGGATCGTCGCCTCGGGGGCGAGCGGAGCCCGCTCAAGGGCTGCCCGTCCCACGAGGACGGAGTCGCCGGCGTAGCTAACCGCGCTCGGGAAGGCGACGGGCGCCCCGTCGGCGTCCGTCACGAGCGCAGGCTGACCTCCAGAGGCCAGGGCCAGGAGGCTGTTGGTGGTGCCAAGGTCGATTCCGACCACGACTTCTGGGGCGTTCTCGCCGTCGCTCACGGTGTGCGTTCTCCGGTCGCCAAGGGGGGAGGCAGTAGCTCTGAGGGGGGAAGAAGAAGAAGAGGAAGAGTGGACCGCCAAGGTCGCCAAGGCCGCCAAGGCTGTCGCTGAGGTGAGGGCTCCCGCGGCTGGCGGCTGGGGCCGGCTGGCGGGCTCTCTAGTGCTGCCCGTCGCGAGTTGCGGCGGAACCCGTTGCTTTCGTAGGGGAGGGGTTTACCCCCTCCC
>JAESQQ010000815.1 GCA_016765095.1 Planctomycetota bacterium
AGGCAAGGGCAAGGGACTGGCAAGCAGGCGGTCGGCCGCCTCGGCTCGTCTGGAACACGCGCTCACGGCACCCGCCACGGCAATCGCTTGGGCTCTTCGGCGACGCGGACGGGGCACCGTGCGCCGCAAGCCCTTCGCTGGACGCCTATCGTGGCCGTCGGCGCATTCCTCTGCCTGTTCACCTGCGGCGTCCTCCTCGGCTCGCGCAGCGGAGCTGTGGCCGAGGCGGGACCAGCGGCGAACACAGCTGCCGCCGGCTCGACCGAGACTGCGACCGAGACGGCGACCGAGACGGCGACCGAAACGGCCGCCTTCCTCGACCAGGTCGTGGCGGATCCAGAGGGCGCGGCGATCACGGCCCTGGACTATTGCAACGCCCACCCGAGCGAGCTCGAGGAGCACGTCCGTCGCCTTCAGCTCGTGAGTCGCGTCTTGCCTGAGGAGTCGCGGCACACCGCAGCGCTTCGACTGCGCCTCGTCCAGGCCCGCGAGCTGCTCGCAGACGAGGCGGAGCACGCCCTCGATCGGCTCCGCAACCGCCTGATCGGCCTGGTCGAGTCGCAGCGCTTCGAGGAGGGCCGGGCGTTGCTCGAGGCGTTCCCGTCGACCTACCGCGTGGGTGAGGTTCACGAGAGCTACCTGGAGCTTCAGCGCGAGTTCGAAGCCGCCGACACGACTCGCGGATAAAGGGTCGCGGATAAAGGGAGGGGCTGCTGCCCGCTCCCCCCGCCTCACGTCTCTCGGCTGGACGATTTTGAAATCAGTGTTCTCGTGAGCAACGTGCCCGATCGACCCTCGCCTCCCGCTCTTGACGCGCGCCGAATTCAGCGCACGCGGCCAGACCTCGTCTCGCGAGTCCTGTTGCTCTTGCCCTGGATTCACCCCGACGCCAAGCGGCAGCTCACCGAGCGTGTTGGGAGCGCGCCGGCTCACGCCGCGCTGGTCTTGCAGCACTCCCCGCTCGTGGTGGGGGCCTACTGCGCCGAGATCGACACGACTGTCTTGCTCGCGCTCCCAGACGCTCTGGCGGACGAACTCGGCCCGCCGGCGGGAGACGACGGAGTCGCCCCCGCGCGTCGTCTCGTGACTTTGAATCGCCTAACTCCGATCAGCGAGGGGTTCGCTCCAGACCTTGAGCCGGGGCCCCGCGCCCGCGGTGAGCAGGGCGACGTCTCTCCCTTGATCGCGGAGCTGGTGTGCCAGCCTGGTGCCGCGCTCGACGCGCTCCGGGGTGAAGTCGACCCAGAGGAGTGGGAGCTCTGCCGTCAGTTTGGCCAGAAGCTGCTCGGACGAACCCAGCCCTGGCGTGACGGACGGCCGCTTCGCTCGGACAGTCACGGCGCGCGGGGCCAGGAGCCGCTCGTCGAGCTCGTGCCTACTAAGGAGAAGAAGCGGGTGACCAAGCGTCGGCGCTTGCTCCAGCTCCTCCTCCTGCTGGCGCTCTCGGTGGGGGGGGTGTTTGGACTGGCCAATTACCTCGCTCGCCACGTCCCGTACTCGATCCCTCCTGCGCTCGCGGTGCCGGCCCCGGGCGCGGACGCGGCCCTCGGGCGTGGGCTACGAATGCGCTACCTGGGGACCGCGGGCTGGGAGATCACCGACGGGAAGACCACGATCTGGGTCGATCCCGTTCCGACGCGCCCCACGATTCCCGAGCTTTGCTCGGGTCCCCTCGAGCCAAATCGCGAGGCCCAGCGAGGAATGAAGCTGCGCTACGCCGACGCGATCTTGGTCAACCACACCCACTTCGATCACGTGCTCGACGTTCCTGAGCTCGCCAAGCGGACGGGGGCGCTCGTGATCGGGACCCAGTCGACGCTCAATTACTGCCAGTCGCGAGGAGTCGATCCAGCCAAGCTCCGCCTGGCGGTCGGGGGCAAGGCGATCCAAGTCGGGACGTTCTCGATCACGCCTCATGCCACGCTCCACGGGCCGATTGGCCCGGTCAGCAACCCCTTCCCCGGTGAGGTCTCGGCCAGCGCCGGGCCGCTTTGGTTCTGGGAGTTCACCCAAGACGGGACCCGCTCCTACCGACTCGAGGCAAACGGGAGCTCGGTCTACGTCAGCGCGGGGTCGCCCCTCCCGCCGGGCAAGGAGTTCTTGAGCGGCGGGCGAATCGGTCCGACTGGGACGGTCATGATCGGGTTGGCGGGCGGAGTGCCTGAGGCCAACTTGGCGGCCTTCCTGGAGGAGGTCCGGCCGGCCTACGTGGTCGCGAACCACTTCGACAACTTCTTTCAGCCCCTCGATCGAGGCTTGTCCCTCTTGCCTGGCGTCGACCCCTCGCGCTTCGCGGAGCGCGTCGGGGCGATTCTGCCCGAGGCCAAGACCTACGTCCCCGACTATGGCCAGTGGCTCTTCGTGCCACCCGACGGGGAGTCGCGCTAGCCTCCGCAGACGACTCGGAGCGCGGCGGGAACGAGGGTCAGGCGCAGCTCTCCAACGGTGGCCCGCCGGACTTCGCCGTCGGCGTGAATCAAGAACCCAGGGCGCCCCTTGATCTTGATCACTTCGCCCGTCAGGACTTGGGTCCCCGAGACTTTCTCGCCGCTCGCGATCCGGGGCCACTCCACGAATCCGCGGACTTTTCCCCGGTCTGGAATCAAGACGACTTGGAACCGCCCCCGGTCGAGTCGGGCGTCGGGGGTCAAGTCGACGCCGCCCCCACAGTAGCGGCCGATCCCGATCTGTCCGACCGAGAGCGTCCCCTCCCAGGAGCGCTGATCGGCCTCGATCCGAAAGGGCTCGGTTTGGTAGCTCAGGTAGGAAATGAACCCACCCAGTGAGTAGCTGAGGGCGGCTGGGAGTCGCGATTCAGTGTGCGCGGCGTTGGCGGCTGCCATGAACGCCAGTCCGACGTTGTTGCAGAACCACTCGGGCTCCGGGCCGACGCCTTCGATCCGACCCAAGTCGACGCGACCAACCTGGCCTTTGGCCAGGATCGCGGCGGTTCGAGCTGGATCTCGCGCGGGGAGGCCGAGCATTCGGGCGTAGTCGTTTCCCGTTCCGGTCGGGATCAGGCCGAGGGCGGGGAGGCCGGCGTGGGGTGGGGCGTGTGTCTTGCAGAGCCCGTTGAGGACTTCGTGGAGCGTTCCGTCTCCACCGATCGCGACCACGAGCGCGACCCCAGCGCGGGCCGCGAGAGATCCCTGGGCGAGGGCCTCGCCTGGGCCTTGGGTGCGGTGGACGCGGACCTGGGCCCCGGCTGCTCGAAGCGCGGCTTCGACTTCAGGGAGCGCGCGGCCGCCGCGGCCTCTCCCAGACGTCGGGTTGGCGATGAGGAGGACCTCGGCTCCGGCGAGTTCGAGGCATTCGGCTGGCTTCAGAGTCGGGCTCACGGGGAGCACTGTATCCCCTCGCGGGCTTGACTCAGGGCCGCCGGCAGGCTCCGATGGCCGCCCAACACGTCCCTGGAGATCTCATGTCGCTGCGTACTTTGCTCCTGCTGCCCGCCCTGACCCTGACCTTGCTCGGCTGCCCGAGCGGGGGATCGACGGCGGATCCGGCCAAGAGCAAGACGGCCAAGACGGCCAAGACCACGAAGACGAAGAAGGCTCCCAAGAAGCCGAAGAAGCCCTTCGATCGCAAGACGCTCACGACGCCCTGGAAGGACGCCAAGGTCGGCCAGTTCGCTGTCTACAACGCGGTCCAAATGGGCGGCAAGATCCGGTTCGAGGTGACCAAGGTTGAAGACCAGACGGTCACCTTCAAGGTGATTCGCGGCAGCAACGAGAGCAGCCAAACCGTCGACCTGGCGGACAAAGAGGAGCGCTTCAAGGACCCCACCGCTGCGATCGGCGTCCAAAAGGACAAGATCGAGACGAAGGCCATGAAGGTCGGCGACGGTGAGATCTCGGTCCAAGTGATCAAGCGCGAAATGAAGGGCAGCGGCGCGACTGAGAACTGGCTCACGACCGTGGTCCCTCCCTTCATGGAAGCCCTCGACGGCAACGCGACTGCCAAGTCCTTCAAGGACGGCGCGATGCTGTTCGAACTGGTCGAGTTCGGCAGCAAGTAGCCTCGGACTAGCCCCGCTCTCTAGAGCCTCCCTGCGCCGCAGCGTGGAACTCTGAGCCCAGCTCGCGAGTGTGTAGGCTTAGGCGCCCGACGTCTAAGAGGCCCTTCGCTGGCGAACGAGCTGGAAACCAACGATCCTCCCCAAGCGGGTGGCCAGGCAGGTGGCGCTGAGCCTTCTGCGTCTGAGTCTCCGCAGCCGCCCGAGCCCACCGAGGGGTTGGCCTCCGAGGAGCCGCCCCTCTCCGCTTCCCCTGCCGGACCCAGGGTGGGGGGCGTGGCGGCGCTCGCTCCGCGAGCCTTGCGGGCTTGCGCCGTGGGGATCCTGACCGAGCTAAGCGTCGGCCTCGCTTTGCTGGGCGTGGCTGCAGCAGGAGACCAAAGATTCGCGTGGCTGGCTTGGTTCTACTTTGGAGGCGTCGGCGCGCTGGGTGGGGTCGTGTTTGGAATCGCCGAACACGTGGGTCTGCGACGTCGCTGGCTGGGGCTCGTGACTTGCGCGGTGGGTGCGGTGGTCGTGTTCGGTGGGGCGCGCTTCCTCCAAGAGCTGATCGTGGAAGGAAACCCGCTCAAGGCCTACGGCTCGTTGATTCAGAGCAGCGGGGGCTTTCGCTGGCAGGACCTCGCGCTCTTTGCAGGCGGTGCTGTGTGCTGCTTCGCTCCGACTCTAATTGCGCGTTGGCGCGGGGCGAGTTGGCTTGCCCAGGCGGTCGCGGGAATGACCGGCGCGCTTGCGTTCGCGATCGGCGTCACCCTGAGTCCGATTCGGTTCGAGGCCTTTGGGCCGGCGGTCTACCTCGTTCCGCTCCTGGGGCGCGTCGTCGCGTTCCCCCTCATCTATCGGCTGGCCACGCTGGCTCGAGGGGCCTGGAGGGCGCGCCAGGCGCTGGCGGCTCGGCGCGTGCAGGTCGGGCGCGCG
>JAESQQ010000816.1 GCA_016765095.1 Planctomycetota bacterium
GAGGTGCAGCCCAAGCCGAAACAGAGCGACGAGGAGCAGGATCAGCGAGATCCCTTGGCCGACGCGGAGCGCGAACGCGCCCGTGTCCCGAGCCGCGCTCGTGAAGCTGAGTTCGGGGGTCTCTCCCGCGTCGAGGACGAAGTGGTGGGCCCGTCCGGGCGTCGCGAACTTGACCTTGATCGAGAGCAGGCCCTCGCTCCGAGTCCGCTGGGCGCGCTCCTTGTTCCGGTCAAAGCCCGGCTTACGCTCGCGAGTCGAGTTGTCCACCACCTGGTAGGCCAGGTTGCCGAGCATGGCTTGCTCGCCGTTTAGCCCCTGCTGGAAGACCTCCGCGTTCCTGATCGAGAGCGACTTGCCCCGCTGGACGCGCATCACGTAGCGCTTCTGCTGCTGCTTCTGCTGTTCGGCTTGATTGGTCTGCAGGTGGTAGGGAGCAGCGACCTGCTGCGTGTCTTGCTGAGGAGACGCGTTGGGGGCCTCGAGGTCTTGGACGTTGCTCCAGACCCCCTTCTGGTTCTTGCCCTTGTAGACCTGGTCGTTGTAGTTCCAGCCGGACTGACCTCGGGTGAAGCTGTTCCCGCCGACGACGACTTGCTCGTCACCCCGGTTGGGGCCTTGCTGACCGGCCTTGCTCTGCCGCGACTGGATCCTCAAACCGAGCGCCCTGAAGACTTCCTTGTTCTTGCCGAGGACGGACTTGAGCGACTTGCCGTCGTTCGTCTTGCCCGAGGCAATTCCGGAGGCGACGTCGCAAACGAGGAGCTGCTGGGTGACCCGCTCGCGCTGGCGAGCCAAGTTCAAGTCAGCCACCTGCTGCTTGTTGCCGACCGCGTTGCGAGCCAGCTCTTCGAGGCGGGCCAACTCGGAGACCTCGTTCCGAACGCGCTCGACCTCGGCGTCGGCCTGACTGGTCTCGACGAGGTTGCCCTTAAAGCCGCTGTAGCGGAACCCCTCGGGGAGGTAGACGCTCCAGTAGGTCTGTTGGACCTCGACCCGCTCGGTCACGAGCTTGGGTCCGATCGACTCGAGGGTCCCCTCGCCGAGCTCACCGCTGGGGGGAGTCGCGTAGATCAACTCGACGTCGAACGAGAGGTCAGCCGCGCTCCGCTTGGGGAGCGGGACCAGGGTCTGGCCGTTGCGGTGGTGGAGACGGCGCGGGCGGTCGGCGACGAACACGCTCCAGACCTCAGCCTCGGGAGGAAGCTCGATCGCCAAGAACTGCAAGCGCAAGTTGCGCACGCGGTAACGGATCCGGTGGCGAACCTGGCCCTGGCGGGTGAACACGCTCTCGAGGTGCGACCAGAGGACCTGCGCCGGCGCCGGGAGGGTCACCTTGCGGGCCTTGAGCGCGCAGCTCAGCGTCCAGGGCAGCTCGCGCTTGAGGGGGACTTGGTAGACGAGCACGAAGTCCTCAGCCCCCTTCTGGGGCGGAAGTGCTGCGGCGTCCGCGGCGCGCGCCGGCTGAATCACGCCGGTCCGCACGCCCTCCTCGAGGAGGTCGGTGACTTCGGGCGCCTTCTCGATCAAGACGAACCCGCGCACCGCGCGGTCGATCCCACGCAGGGCGAGAGTCGGGATCTTGAACTCGGTCCCAGTCAGGACCTGCTCCCAATTGAGCGCGAAGTCATAGGCGACCTCGCGTGGACTCTGGAGCTCGACGATCAGGAGCGAGCGTCCCTCCGTCTTGCTCGGGAGGATTCGGACCTCGCGCTTGTTCTCGGCGTTGACCGAGACTTGGCGCGCGAGCTCGGTCGGGAGCTCGATTCCGAACTGACTGACGCCCGCTCGCTCGATCTCATAGAGCGCGCGAAGGGTGTAGCGGACCACGTCTCGCTCGACGAGCGCGTGGAGAACCCAGCTCCCTGTCTGGTAGGGCTTAGGGCGCGTGACCGTGCAGGCGGCGATCGCGAGGCCGGCTTCGCGGCCGCTGCTGCGGGCGTAGCCAAGTCGATAGGTCCCGTTCGCCTCCGCCCGAGGCCAGCCGCTCGTGAGGCGCTTGACGTCCTCGAGCGAGAGCCCCGCGGGTTGGGAGTCGGGCTGAATCTGAAGGCCAGCCGTCGTGGAGATCGCGATCCGAGTCGTCTCGCGTCGCACACCGAGCGGGCGGAGGTCGGGGAAGGGGATCTTGGTCGCCTCGTCGAGGTTCAAGCGACGAACGAAGCGGACGCGCTGAGTCCGCGCGGTCCCCTCGAGCCCCGAGGCGAGCCCAAACGCGTAGACCACGGTTCCCTTGGGGAACCCGAGCTCCTCGCCGGGGGTCTCGTCGACCTCGCGAACGGCGAGGCCTGAGTGGCTGACGAGGGCGAAGCCTGCGGGCACGAGCAGCCGCACCTCATAGACCCGCCCGCGACGAACGTCGTAGCTGACCTCGGCGTCAATCGCATAGCGATCGGGCCGGACGCTGGCGCGGATCTTGGTCTCGGCGTGAATCTCGACGGCCTCCTGGACCCGCTCGAGCTCCAGCGAGCAGGGCCGGCGGGAGAACCCAAACGCCCAGCCGAGGGTCTTGACCCTAGGCTCGACGCCCGAGAGTTCGCTCGTCGCAACTTGGCGGAGCCGCTTGGTTCTGCCAGGGCGAACCTTGATCCCCGCGTCGGCAGTCACGCCGAGCGAGCCGCGCTCGCGGCTGACGCCTTGCGCCGTAATCTGGGGCGCCGTGAAGGTCTTGGTCCCGGCCGCGAGCGGCATCTCGGCCCGGATCGTGACGACCGCCTCACCGCTCGCCGGACGCAACAGGGTCACCTCGAGCTTGTCACCCTTGACCCGCCAGCCACGCAACGCGTTGACATGGACCTCGGTCACCTCGAGCCCTGCAGGAAGCCCGAACACGAACCCTTCGCGCCCGGCACCCGCGATCCGAAACTTGGTCTTACTCGTCAAGTGAATCCGTCCCCGCCGGACCCAAACCACTGACTGGGTCACGGCCGAAGCCTCGGACGCGCCCGCGGAGAGGACCTCTGGGCTCCGCAAGGAGACCACGATCGTGCGAGCGTCTCCCAGACTGGCCAGAACGGCCGACTCGCCGTCGACCTCGGTCGCCTGCTGGGCGCGGGCGCCCGCCACGTGGAGCTTCTTGCCCGCGATCGGCGTCCGGGCCACGAGTCGCGCGGCCAGGGTTGGGACCGCCGCGAAGGCGGCGCTCCCGTTGTTTTGAGGCACGACGAGATCGAGCTGAACGCGGTAGCGAGCCGGCCCTCGGGCCATGAGCAGGTAGCCCCCAGCGCTCGCGACGCGGACTCGAGCCTTCTTGAGCCCGCCCTTGATCTCGCTGGCCTCGAGCCCCGTCCGAGTCAAGCCGAGAGGAACCTCGACCCAACCCGTGGCGAGGACCTCGACCGCGATCGTGGCGCGGATCCGAAGGCCTCCTTCGGTCAAGCGGCCTTGGTAGTCCACGTTTTGGATCAGCGCGGGTACGGGAGGCGGGGCCTTGGCGACCTTGGCGCGCTCGGGGAACGCCCGCCTCATGAGGTCCTCATAGACCTCACGGGGGAGGAACACGCGCTTGGGGCGCTTGGTCCCGAGCGCCGCCTCGGGGTCGGTGCTGTCAAAGGGCACAAACACGCGACCCGGGGTCTTGGCCTCGGGCTTCCCTTGGGCGTGCGCCGGCGTCCCGCCGAAGAGCGCGAGCCCCACGAACAGAAGCGCGGGCGCGAGCGCGGCCGCTCGCTGAACGCGCAGTTCGCGAATTGCCGCACCCAGTCGAGCCACGGGCGCGCTGGCCCAGGTCCGGCTCAGAGCACCGAGGAGAAGAAGCGGGACCGTGCCGAGGAGGCCGAGCACAGCCGCGTTGAGAAGCGGGGCTGCGTCCGTCACGAGGGCGGCGCCGAGGGTCAAGGTCACGAGACCTCCACAGATCAAGCTGAGGGCGCTGAGGCCCAAGAGGCGGGGCAGGAATGCACCCACCAGAAAAGAGAGAAAGGCGAGGAAGGCGGCCATGCCGAGCAACCAGCCTTCACGGACGAAAGAGAGTTCGAGGCGGGCTCCGCCGCCGGGGCGACTGAGGGTGTGTCCTTGGCCGACGGCGCCGAGGTCGAGGACCAACGAGCGGAGCCCGACTTGCCAGCCCTCGCTCTGGATCGTGGGCGCCACGGCGGCGGAGCCCGCTGTCACTTGGACGCCGCCGAACAACAGGCCGGCGTCGACCTGACGAAGCTTGCCCGCGTCAGCCTTGGCGCCGGAATGCCAGTAAGCGTTCGGGTCGACCGCCGTGACTTCGCTGGCGGGGAGGTCCTTCCCCTCGAGGTTCTTGTTGCTGAGAGAGGAGAGGGAGGTGCCCTTGGGCATGTCGCGGCTCATTTCGACTTCCTGCTCGAGGATGACCAGCGGCTTCTCAGGCTCAGCCTCCTCGACCGCCTCGTCGTAGTCCCCGTGCTCGTCACCTGGGACCAGGCGAGCGTTGAGAGGGATGATCGACTTGTCGCCCACGCGGTCGATGACTTTCTTCTCCGCGTCTTTCAATCGCTGCCCCTCCTCGGCCTTCTGCCGGCTCCGATAGCCAGCCTTGGTCTTGGGCCGCGCCTTGCGCCCTTTCTTGGCGCTGGGGCGCTTGGCGTCTTCCCGACTCATGGTGTATTGCGGCTTGCTGGGAGCCTCTCGGCGAGCATCCTGAAAGAGAGGGGTGAACGTTGGACGCCGGTTGCTCTTGCGCTCCCGCTCGTCCCGCGGGCTGAAGGGGGTCCCGCCGACCGACTGAGGGACCGTCCCAGAGGCCGTGGGTTCGTCGTAGCTAAAGCCGCCAGAGGCCGGCCTTAGCTGAGGAGCGCTCGAGCCTTGCCCCGGAACGGCGGAGGCGGCTCGGGGCTCGCGACTCGCGAGCACGTTGAGCATTGCGGAGAGGGCCAGCATGCCGAGGCCGAGCACTCCACAGCCGAGCAGGAGTTTGAGGCCGTGCCCCTCCATGGCTCCCCGAGCCTGGCTCGCGCCGCGCCCGAGGACCTGGCCTCCAGCTTGAACGCGCTCGGCTCCGCCCAGGAGCGCTCGACGTCCGCCGGCCCGGCTGATCAAGAGCAGGAGCGGAAGCCCGATCCCGAGCGCGATCCAGACCAGGGCGTGGCTCTTCCAAGCCTGGAGCCCCGTCAGAAGCGCTGGTTGGACGGGCGCGCGGCGCCCTCCGTTCAGGTTTCCGGCCAGCTCGAGGACTTGCACGTCCTCTGGGAGCGCCAGTCGCCAACTCGTGGCGAGGACGGGCACCACGTCGCTGGTCGAGGTCCCAAACAGGAGGTTGGGCGCGCTCATGGACGCGCTCCCGAACGAGCCCCAGTCGCCTGGCATGGTGTAGGTCGCTGTGACGTCAGTCGTCTCGCCCGCAGCCTTACTGCCTGCGACCGTGATCGGGATCACGTGAACGCCGCCTTGGCTGGCCGGCTTGACGCCCTGTCCGTCGACGACGACGCTCCAGAGAATCGCGCCCTCGGGCAGTTCGAGCCCGAAGAACTGGTTGTTGAGGTTGTTGACTCGAAACTTCGCCACATGACGGGCCTGGCCGTCGCGGTCGGCGCTCGTCTCGATCTCGAGGTGTTCAGCGACCGCGCTCAGGACCGGAGCCTCTGCGGGGCGCACGATCGCGACGCTCAATCCGTGATCGGGCCGAACCCAGCGGAACGCAAACAGAGGCCGGGACTGGCTCGATCCGGTCGCGGGAATCTCAGTCACGTCGATCGGACGCAGCTCACGCGGGGTGACCTGCAGCTCGGCGTCACCTTCGCTGAACACCGCCAGGGTGCCTCGCGCTCGAAACGCGTCGACGACGGTCACTTGTGGGAGGGTCGCCTGGGTCGTCTCTCCCTCGGCTGGGGGCAACTTAGTCTGGAAGCTAAGCTCCAGCCGACGAGACCCAGACCAAGGCCGGTCGAAGCTGATCCGCCAGCGCTCTCGGCCCTCTTCGCTGGCGACGCGCTCGCGCTCCGCCATCACTCCCAGACCGGTCACGGTCGCGACTTCGCCCGTGCCCGCGGGCAGCCAAAGGTCGAGGCTCTCAATCGGCGCCCCTTGGACGTCGAGTTCGAGCTCGACGTCGCTGCTCAAGACACGCTCGGCGACCCGGTGGCGAGCGGTCTGCTCGACCGAGACTCGCGTCTCGCGACGCTGAACGCGAATCTCGCCCTTGTAGTTGACGGCCTCGACGCGATAGCCGAGCACGAGCCCTTCGATGTCGAGCCCTGCTCGCGGCAGCTCTGCGGCCGGAATCGCGAGCAAGCCGTGGAGCTTCTGGCCCACGATCCGAAAGCCGGGATCGGGTGCGAACCCGAGCAGGCCACGGACTTCGCTCGCCGGCGAACCAGAGAACTGCGGAATCGCGAGGATCTTCCCGGTGACCCCCGCGGGGAGTTCGCGTTGGCATTGGAGCGTCACGAGCAGCTCTTGACCCGCGCGGAGGCCCTCCTCGAGCTCGAAGCTGATTTCCCGACGGGCTCCCGAGAGCTTGCGCTCCTGACGGCGGAGGCGCGGCTCGTTTCCGTTCCCGTCGACGACGACCGCGTCCTCGAGCGAGTAGCCCGCCGGAAGAACCGCTCGGACCGTGTAGACAGAGCCGGCTTGGACCATGAACCGATAGACCACAAGCGCCTGGACCTCGCGCTCGCGGATCTCAAGGGCGGCCTGGATCCCGAGGGCCACGCGAGGCTGGAGCGGCCGGCGGGCCACGAGCAGTGAGCCCAGGCCCGAGACGTGGCGATAGACCCGAACGAGTCCTGCGTCCTTGTGGCGTCCGCCGC
>JAESQQ010000085.1 GCA_016765095.1 Planctomycetota bacterium
CTCGGAGACCTCCGCCTGGTCTGGAATCAACGGGGTCTCGTTCGGCTCTGCCTGCCCGGCGCCGACCCGCGCGGGGCTGGACTCTCGACCGCCCAACAGGCGCCCCTCCCCCCCTGGGGCGAGGAGCTCGCGCTAGGCCTCCACGCCCTGGCGGCCGGGGCACCTGCGGACTTTCGCGCCGTCCCCTTGGCCCTCGACGCTCTGACGGAGTTCCAACGCGAAGTCCTCGCCGCCTGCGCTGACCTCGCCTGGGGCGAGGTCGTGACCTATGGCGAGCTGGCCAAGCGAACCGGACGCAAGGCCACGGCGGCCCGAGCCGTGGGCGGTGCGCTCTCCAAGAACCCCGTCCCGCTCGTCGTGCCCTGCCACCGCGTGGTCGGAGCGAGCGGAGCGCTGACTGGGTTCACCGCGCCCGGCGGAGTCGAGACCAAGCGGCGGCTCCTGTTGCTCGAGAACAGGGCATAAGTCGGATTCGAACCGCGGATTCTGGCCCGATTGCCTCTCGCTGCACTCGGCCCCCCAAGTCATCCGCTATCGTCCGCGCTCGCCGAGGGTCCTCGGCCAACGAGAGCGGACAGGAGTGATCGTGAGCCAGGTGAAGCTTCGGCGCGCGCTTCTCAGCGTGGCTGACAAGACTGGGTTGAGCGAGCTGGGCCAAGGCCTGGCCGAGACTGACGTCGAGTTGATCTCGACCGGAGGGACCGGCGCCTGCCTGCGAGAAGCCGGCCTCGATGTGACCGACGTCAGCGCGGTGACCAGCCACCCCGAGATCTTCTCGGGGCGAGTCAAGACGCTCCACCCCAAGATCCACGGCGGGATCCTGGCTCGCCTTCCCGACGACGAGGGCGAGCTCCGCGAGAACGCGATCGAAGTCCTCGACCTCGTGGTGGTCAACCTCTATCGCTTCGAAGACGCCGTCGCCTCGGGAGCGGGGCTTCCAGACCTCGTCGAGAAGATCGACATTGGCGGGCCAGCCATGCTGCGAGCGGCGGCCAAGAACTTCGCCCGAGTCGCGATCCTGACCGACCCGGCTCAATACGCCGGGTTCCTCGCCGAACTCCGCGAGACCGGCGGAATCTCTCTCGAGACTCGCCAAGATTTGGCGGTTGCGGCCTTCGCCAAGAGCTCCGCCTACGACGTCGCGATTCACGCGGCGCTCAGCCAACGCCTCGGGGCGGAGGACACGGGGCTCCCCGCGAACCTCTCGCTTCAACTGACGCGCGTCGGAGAGCCGCTGCGCTACGGCGAGAACCCCCACCAGCGGGGCGCCTTCTACTCGACGGGAACCGGGGGGCTCGGCTCGGCCAAGCTCGACGCGGGCGGAAAAGCCCTCAGCTACAACAACCTGCTCGACCTCGACGGCGCCCTGAGCCTCGTCAACGACCTCCCCGCCCCTGCGGCCTGCGTGATCAAGCACGCAGGCCCCTGCGGGGCTGCGACCGGGCCGAGCGCGAGCGCTGCCCTCGAAGCAGCTTGGGAGGGTGATCCCCTCTCGGCCTTCGGCTCCGTAGTCGGGTTCAACGTCCCTCTAGATCTCCCGACCGCCGAGGTCCTCGTGACGCGAGGCTTTATCGAGGCGATCGTGGCGCCCTCGATCGAGCCTGAGGCGCGCGATCGGATCCGGGCTCGCAAGGGCTGGGGCAGGACAGTCCGCCTCGTCAGCGCGACCCCGCCCACGCCAGCGCTGGCTCTGCGAAGCGTCGCCGGTGGACTCTTGGCCCAAGACGAGGACCGGGCGGAGCCTGCGACGTGGGAGGTGGTCAGCGAGCGCGCCCCCAGCGCCGAGGAAGACGCAGCCCTCCGCTTCGGCTGGCGCTGCGTCCGTGCGCTCCGAAGCAACGCGATCGCGCTCGCGTTCTCTCCAGGTTCAGGCCTGCTCGCCCTGGCCGGAGTCGGCGGCGGGCAGCCCTCGCGGGTCGACGCGGTCGGGATCGCGGTTCGCAAGGCTGGCGAGAAGGCGCGCGGAGCGGTCCTCGCCTCCGACGCGTTCTTCCCCTTCCCAGACGGAGTCGAGGCCGCCGCTGAGGCGGGAGTCACGGCGATCGTCCAGCCGGGGGGTAGCAAGAAGGACCCGCAAGTGATCGCGCGGGCCAACGAACTTGGCGTGGCCATGGTCCTGACCGGGACCCGCTGCTTCCGTCACTGAGCCGCGCCGCCCGTGGCCCTCCGTCCACTCTGCTCGCTCCTCCTGCTCTGGCTCGCGCTCGGCTTCGGCCTCGGCGGGTGCGCCGCGACGCCGCTCCCAACCCTCGGGCCTCTCCCCGAGGGTGGGCAGGCAGGCGAGCTCTGGGTCACCCCCATGGCCCGGGGTTACGTCCCGACCCTCGAAGAGCCACGCGACGACCAGAACAGACTCCCGCTCTTTTCTCCTCCTTACCGGATCGCGGTCGAGGCCCGCCCGATTCGCGAGCTCGTCCTCAACGACCTCCGCGAGCGTGGGGGATTCAAGCGAGTCGAGAGCCTAGAGGCCCCGTCCCGCGCCCTCCCCAGCGAACTTCTCCGAGCTGCCCGGGCGGCAGGCGCAGAGCTCTTGCTCGAGGTGTCACTAGACGACGCTACAGTTCGATTTCTCGGGACGAACTCCCTTCATGGCTTCAAAATCGCGATCTTGATCGTGAGCTCGATCATGATCTTCCCGGCCGCCGATCCGCTCAATTGGTTCTTGCCCAGCGAGGAATACGGGGTCACGCTCGACGCCACCTGGCGGCTGACGGACGTCAAGAGCGGACGCCAACTCGGTCAGGGTTACCTCGAGTCGACCGCGAGCGGCTCCTTCGCCGCGTTCGGATTCGGCTACACCCGCCCCTGGTATCTGATTGGTTTCCTCCGCACCCCGAGCTGTATCGACGAAGAGGAGTGGGAGGGAATCGGAGCTCAACTCGTGGAGCGAGCGAAGGTCCAGCTCGAAGTGGATCTCGTCCGGGCTGTCGAAGCCGCCCGCTTCGCGAAGGAGCCCGCTCCCCCCCGCTGACTAGTTCTTCTTGCGGTCGTCTGCCTTGCGAAAGGCCTTGCGAAGCTTGGCGGGCTCGTCCGAGTTCGCGTCGTGGAAGGCGTCCTTGAGCCGGTTGCGGAACTGCTTGCTCACGACTCCCTCGAGCTCGATCGACTCGTAGGCGACGCCCGAGCCGAGGGTCAACAAAGAGACCACGATCGGACCGTCGTAAGCGACCTCTGCCACGACGACTTTCTTCTTGCCGACCCAGACCGTGATCCGACCGTCGACGCCTTCGTCACCTTCGAGGGGCTCGTAGCGAACACGAACCTGGGTCCGACGGTTCTTGCGGAGGCGATGGCGACCGAACTCGATCTCGTCGTGAATCATGGGGCGCTCTTCGTAGAACACCGCCGCCACCGGCCCCCGCTTGCGAGAGATCGCTCCCGAACGGCGGATCCGATTGCGGAGGTCCCCCGGGGCGTTGCGAGCGATCGGCAGCTCGGGGAGCACGTAGCCGACACCGGCGATCACGGGGCGCTTCTCACCGAAGGCCACGAGAATGTTCGTCCCCTGAATCGACTTGGCGGTCATCCGAACCTCGCACGGATACGCCGGGGAGAAGCTGAGCACGCAGCGCCGGCGGTCGAAGCCGAATCCCGCCAGACTCTTGCGCTTCTCGATCACCTTCCAAGGCTCGACCTTGCTCTTGAGCGGAAGCCCATTGAGGTAGCGACGAATCGGCTCGACCTTGTCGCGCCGGTGCGGGAGGCGCCAATCCTGCGCCTCGTCCACGTCCTCGAACTCGTAGGCCAGGGTCGCGATCGGCGGCTCCTCGTCGTCGTCCTCCTCGCCCTTTGTGACCTCGCCCTCGATCGTCAGCTTCCCATGCAGGATCGCGCTCGCGAGTGCTGGCCACTTGGGCTGAACCGGGTTCACCAGCGCCGCGACCTCAGCCGCGCGCTCCTCGAGTTCTTCGAACTCACCGGCCGCCTTGAGGGCGTCGGGCAGCTTGCGCCGAGCTCGGCCGAGCTTCCCTTCCTGGGCCCAGGCCTCGACTTCATCAAGGAGCTTGCCTGCGGCCGCGAGCGCCGCCGGTCGCTCGTCCTCGTCGAGGCGCTCGCCCGCAAGGCGATGCAGCACAAC
>JAESQQ010000817.1 GCA_016765095.1 Planctomycetota bacterium
GCCTAGCCGAGGGGAGGAGCCGAGGGGAGGAGCCGAGGGGAGGAGCCGAGGGGAGGAGCCGAGGGGAGGAGCCGAGGGGAGGAATCAGCCGGCGGGCTGCCGCTGGCGCTTGAGACGAACGGTCTCGCCCTCGCCAAACTCGCCTTGGGGCGTGAGGGGGAGAGGCGAGATCCAGGGAGCCGGGGCCGGCTCCGCGCCGGGGACTCCTGGGTCGGGAATTCCCTCGCCGGGAGTTCCTTCGCCCGGCGCAGGCTGCAGCGTGGGCGCAAAGAACTGGAGTGGGCGCGGATCCACGCCGGCCTCGAGGAGAAGTCGCGCTGCGCCTTTGGCGTGGCGCGAGCGAATCGGGCGAGACCGCTCGAAAGTCACGATCTGGCCGCGGTGGCCGTCGCGTCGAGTGAAGGTCCCCCAGGCCAAGTCTTCGTGCGCCATCCACACCGCGAGCTGAGCCTCGCGATCGTCGGGGGCTCGGCAGCAAAGCTCGACCAGGAGCCGATCAACGGGCGAGTTCGGCTCGAAACGAGCCAAGCCATAGCTTCGCCCGTGCTTGGGAGCGAAGACGTCGAAGTCCGCGCAAGCTACGGGCACTAGAATCCGAGTCCCGTCCTGATCCGCCCGGAGCACCACGACGGGCGCCTGGAGCAAGGCGAGGTCTTGGGCTCGAGGCCAATGGCCCCAGCGCCGATCGGACTCGGGCCGGGTCCAACCGCTCCCCCGGTCGGCGAGCAGGGTCAGGAACTCCAACGGGCCAGGCTCGGGGAGCGCCGGCGTTGTGGCTGGGCTTGGGCTAGCCACGGCGTAGGTCCCAGGAGGGAACGCCACGGCCAGCGGACCCTCGACGCCGCTCCGACGCCGGACGGTCAGCTCGAGGGCTCCCCGCCGACCGCTCCGCACGAAGCGGGCCTCTACGCTGACCAGGTCCGCGCTTTGATCCCACTCTCGCGCGCTGGGGTGAGCGTCGATCCACGTCGCCGCGAGATCGCGATTCCCTCCCGCGTAGCAGGCTCGAATCCGTCGCACGAGCTCCGGCAAGGCGAGGTTGGCACCGCGAAACGAGATCGCGCCAGACTTGCTGGCGACCAGCTCGGCCTCGTAGGCGCGCCGCTCGGCATGCGCAGCCAACGCGACCTCGACCTGAGCGTCGGTGATCGGCTGGCGGGGCGCCCCCGACTCGACGAGCGGAGCGGGCTGGTAGCGATACGTCAGCTTGGCCTCGACTTGAGTCGAGTCTCGATCTGGGGTGGTGCACCCTGCGAGGAGGGCGAGGGGGACCACGAGCCAAAGGAGAGGCCTCGAGAAGGAGGGCCTCGAGGAGGAAATGAGGAATGGCATGAGGAGTGGCCTCGACCTGATTTCCACTAAGGCAACTCCAGCGCGCGTGCCACGGGGTCCCCGACCACCTAGCGAACCGAGTCTTGCTGGGTCAGCCGGGGGGCCGGGGGTGGCCTCGTGAGAGTTGATTAATGCCTATGCTGCCCTCGAGGTCCCTAACTGTGAAGGGGCTTCCTCCGAAGTCCTTTGACTCGAACGGCCTCTGGCACCAAAGCCAGGCGCATTGACGCCGCTGGCCCGGGGCTTGAGCTCGGCAGCCTCGCCCCCTTAACGCGTGGAGGGTCGGCGAAACCGGTTAGGATTCGCGACCCTCTGGCGTCCTGACGCCTTGGAGCACCCATTCATGGCGAAACGACGTGGTCTGCCGACTGCCGAGAGAGACTCCCAGGCTCTTCACCAGAGCCGCGGCGTGACCCTCCGAAGTGTGGCCTTCCTCGTCCCCGGCTTCGACCTCGACGGGGGCATGGAGGGCCAGGCTCGCTCGTTGGCTCGAGGCCTCGCCGAGGAGGGAGTCCCCTCCACGGTCGTCACGACCCTCGCCCCGGGGCTCGACCTCCCCCTTCACGAGCCCCTCGGCCTCGTCGAGGTGTTTCGAGTGCCGACTTCAGCCCACCTCGACTGGCACACCGCCATCGGCGTGTTCGAGCTAGCGGCGCTGGGGATCCTCAGGAGCCGGGTTCAGCGCCTGAACCTGATCTACGCCGTCCACCACGAGACAGGTGCTATGGCGGCGAGAATCGGCCAGTCCCTCGAGCTGCCCGTCGTGGTCAAGCTCGCCTGCAGCGGATCCCATGGGGACGCCGCGGCCGTGTTCGCCCACCGGGACCGAGCTCGGATCCAAGCCGGGCTCCAAGACGCCGAGCGTGTGATCGCGATCAGCGAGGACCTCGCCCGCGAAGCCCGTGACTTGCTCGGGATCGACCCGACTCGGATCGTGCGCTTGCCCAACGGCGTCGATCGGCACACCTTCCGCCCGCGACCTTGGCGTGAGGATCTGCCAGCTCGCGTGCTCTTCGTAGGGCGCCTCTCGCCACAAAAGCGCGTCGACGTCCTGCTCGAAGCCTTCGCGCGCGTGGCGAGCGAGAACCCAGACCTCAAGGGCCTCGAGTTGATCTTGGCGGGCGACGGACCGCTGCGCGGCGAGCTCGAAGCCAAGGCCCAAACCCTTGGGATCAGCGAGCGAACGACCTTCCTGGGGGGCGTCGATCGCGAGACCGTCGTCGAGCTCCTTCGCGACGCCAAGCTCGTGGCCCTCCCCAGCGAGTCCGAGGGCGCGAGCAACTCGGTCCTTGAAGCGCTCGCGACGGGGGTCCCCGTCGTCGCGACCGACCTCCCCGGGACCCGGGAGCAAGTCCGCCACGAGCAGGAGGGCCTCCTCGTTCCAGTCGGGGACGTGGCCGCCCTCAGCGAGGCGATCGCAAGGCTCCTCAAAGACGACGAGCTCTACATGCGCCTCGCCGCTGCCGCAGAGGAGCGCTCGGCCGAATTCGACATAGAGCGCGTGGCCGCCGCCCACCTCAAGCTCTTCGAAGCCGTCGCGGTTCTACGAGACGAGCGCCCCCAAGACGCGACCCCCCTGTTTAGCCAAAAGGACCTGCCCCTCGCGCTCCAGGCCGGCTCGACGGTCCTTCGAACGGCTGGGCGAGGTGCCCGCTCCGTGCTGCGAACCCTCCGGAGTCGGCTGCTCTAAACCGGAGGCCACGATCCTGAGAGGTCGCCCACAAGTGTGGTCTCACGACCCCCCTTCGCTAGGAAGGCGACCCCGGTCAGAATCGTGCTCCGCTTTACTAGATTCAATCTTCTAGAAACGGA
>JAESQQ010000818.1 GCA_016765095.1 Planctomycetota bacterium
CTCTGGAGCCTCCGGCGCACTTAACCGTCGCTACCTCAGGAGCTGTAAACCCCTCCCCTACGAAAGCAATGGGGTGTACCGCAACTTGTGATGGGCAGCACTAGGGGGTGCTGGTCAGCGCGGTGATCATTCCGCCCGAGCTGCCGCTGCTGGGCGGGCTGAAGTTGACTCGGACGACGCGCAGCTCGTGCCGCTTGTTGGAGTAGGGGCGTGTGAACAGACTCCCGCCTTGCCAGAAGCGGAGTCGGATCGAGCCCGTGTTGCGTCGCTTGTCGATTCGGAAGTCGGTGGCCCGTTCTCCGATCATGGAGAACCAGGGGGCCTTCTCGACGAGGCGGAGCTTGCGGCTGTTGTCTGTCGAGGTGTCGGGCCCAATGAACTGCTGTTGGGTCTCTCGTGAGGTGGCGTGCGGCGAAACGGTCTCGATCACCTCAGTCGTCACGATCGCGAAGGTCCCGTCTGTGCGGTGCTTGCTGACCCCGACGACTCCCTTCACGAGGCTCTTGGTGGTGTTCGCGTTGGGCGACCAGACGCTGAGGGGAGTACCCTGGTACTCGCAGTAGTAGTAGGGCTCGTAGCCCTCCCAGTCGACGAAGACGTCCTTCCCGTTGAGCTTGAGGGTCGGCGTGAGGGGACCCGCCAGGGCCGGCGCGGAGAACGCGACTAGGGCCAAAAGGGCCAAGGGAAAGAGAGCCTGTGGCTTCATGGTTCAACTCGTTTTGTTTTGTGTTGATCTTCCTTCCGCAACTTCCGTGCCGTCGACCATGAGTCGAAGCGGGGGGGTGGCGAGACCGCTAGATCTGGGAAAGGGGCCCGGATTCGCTTCAGCATTCGTGAACGACGTTCCCAGTGCTGCGGGTAGGAGAGCAGCGGGGTAGTCTCGGGACAGGACCGGTTGCCACCGGTCTTAGAGCCGGTGGGGCTGCGCTGCCTCACCGGCTTGCCTTTTAGGGCTGGCCTGCAAGAGGCGGTGGGGAGCGCATGGCCGAACCCAGCCGCTACGCCGACCTCCGCCGGCTCGCGACCGAGAGCCTCGAGGCGAACGTCGTCTCCCTCGCCAGCGGGAGCTACCTGGTCGCGGGTGCCCACCAGTTTCGCTCGCTCTGGACCCGCGACTTCGCCCACGCGATCCCGGGTCTCCTCGCCGCGGGTCGGTCCGACGTCGTCCGCGATCACCTCGACTTGCTGCTCGCACATGCCCACCCAGACGACGGCCTCCTGCCGCGGACTTTCGACACCTACGACGCCAAGCTGCGCGTGGCCTGGGCTTCGGTCTCGCGACTGATCCCTTTCGCCCGCGGGATCCTGCCGGTCAAAGACCGTCTGCGCCCCGAATACAGAGACCAGCATGGGCAGCTCGCGGTGGACGGCAACGCCTTGGTCGTGATCGGCGCAGCCCGCTATCGAGACGCGACCGGCGATCAGGCGTGGTGGGACCAACACCTAGACGTGCTGCGTAGGGTGCACGGCTTCTACACACCCCACCTCAGCGGCGGCTTGGTGCACCAGCCGCCCTTCTCCGACTGGCAAGACAGCGTGCGCCGGGAAGGCGCCAGCTTCTACACCAACCTCCTCACCTGGAAGGCGGCTGAGCTGCTGGGTGAGGACCACCAGGCCAGCCAACTCCGCGAAAGTCTCGAGACGACCTTTCTCGGCGAGGGGGGGCTCTACCGATCTCTGAGCGAGGGGGACTGGATCTCGCTGGAGGGCAATCTGCTCGCGGTCGATCTGGGCTACGTCACGAGCGAGCGCGCGAGAGAGCTCCAGGCGAGCTTGAGGGCGAGCCCCTTTTGGACGAGGCACGAGCTGCCCGGCTTTGACACTTACCCGGACTACCCCCGCTCCTGGCGCGGACCTGCGGTGATCTTCGCGGGGTTGGGCCACTACCACGACCGCATTCTCTGGTCCTGGTTGACGGCCCTCTCAGCCCGCGTGGCGATTCGGGTCGGCGATCTGGACGGAGCGCAGATCGCCCTCGACGCTCTCCAGACTTGGGTTCGACGCGACGGGGTCGTGTCCGAGATCTACCAAGATCGCTCGCCCCACTTGCCCTGGACCTCACTGACGTATCGCAGCGAGGCCCCCTTTAGCTGGGGGGCAGCCATGATCCTGGCAGCCCTGGAGACCCTCGGCGCGCTCGAGTCTTGAGCAGGGCTCCGGGCTCCCGCTGAGCGCTGAGGGCTGTGTGGTCAAGTCGCGTACTGCTCATGAAGACGAAGGATTCCCTGACCGTTTCCGCTGGCTTCCCCTCACAACTCGGCACTCCTTGACGAGGAGAACTTCCGCCCTGCCCTTTCTTCGCCTCGTCGGCCTTCTTGCGGGCCTCGTCGGCCATTTTGCGAGCCTCCTTCGCCTGGCGCTCGAGGTCTTCGGCCTTCTTGCGAGCTGCCTCAGCTCCGCCCGCGGCCTGCTTCTCCTTGGCTTGCTTGCGCTTCTCCTCGGCCTTCTTGCGTCTCTTCTCAGCCGCCTTCTTAGCGTTCTCCTCTTTGCTTTGTCCCTTCCCGACGAGGCGGAGCTTGCCGAGGCCGGCGTTCGTGACCAAGTCGAGCCAGGTCTTGGAATACTCGCCGACCCCGATCACGTTGATCTGGACCTTGCGGAACAGATTCAAGCGCTCGAGGTCAGCTCGAAAGTGCTGGGTCCGCTGGTAGGGCCCCTGCATGCTTTGAGGGACCTTGCGGGGCGGGACCGTGCGGGCGGGCTGGTTGATCTCGCGTTCGGACTCCTCCCCCGTCTCCGGGTCCTTGTATCTGTATTTGTACTTTCGGGCCTTGATCTCGTAGCCCGGCCTGTCGATCAACGGACCGCGGCCTTGGTAATCCCAGAGGGTGGGCGTCCCGTCGCTGAGCAGGAAGATCGTGTCGCAGCCTCCCGCGAAGGCTTCGGGGTGTACGTGCTCGTCGTTGCTGCGGAGGACGCCGCTGGCGGTGAGCTGAAAGCCCAGTCGAAGCGCAGCGTGCAGGTTGGTCATGCCGCGCAGGCTTCCGTGCTTGCGAGTGGCTGTGGTCCCGCCGGCCTTGATCTTGTCGAGCTCGGCGAGGGTCGCGGCGAGATACTTGGGTTGGGCGGGAGTCATTTTGGGCGTCGTGCCCAGGGCTTGCGCGCGACTGCCGAATCCGATCACCGCGTAGCTCATGCGCCGACTCAACCCGCGCAAAGAGAGCCTGAGAAACTCGCGCACGACGTCGAAGCGGGTGTGCACCCGGTCCCAGCGAATCTGCTTGCGGCGGCGGCGCTTGCGCTCGCGGCTCGTCCCGCCGGTGACCGGGCGGCGGAGGGTCTCCTTCTCTTCCGAGGTCAAGGGAAGGAGCATTGAGTCGGACATGTCGATCAGGTAGACCACGCGCTGCCCCTCGGAAGTGATCCCCATGAATTGGGTCTTGGCGGCCGCCTTGCGAGTGCGCGTCCCTCGCGTCTGCTGGGCTCCTTCCTTCTCCTTCTCTCCAGGGGCCTGCGCGAGGCGTAGGCGCCAAAGGTCGGGGGTCGCCCCCTCAGGATCGACGCCGAACAGCTTGGCGAGGTGCCGTGTCAGGAGGTCGGTGATCCGCTGGGGGGTGCGTTTGCGCGCGAGCCGTTCGATCAGGCTCTCGACGGCTGGGGCATAGACCTCGCGCGGCGCTCGGCGGGCCAGCTTCAGGACCGCGGACGCGCACGCGCCGATCAAGACCCGCTCCGCGAGGCGATCTCGGCTGAGCCGCTTCTTCGCCAGCAGCTCGGCTGTCAATTGCGCGCAGATCACAGGCTCTCCGTGCCGGCCGAGGGCCTCGATCGCGGCCGCGCGGAGCAGGAGCGAGCCCCGCTCTTCTCGGGCGAGGGCAGCGACCTCTGCGCTCCCGCCCTGGGCCGCCATGACCTGGTAGGCGTTGTAGGCGAGCCAGGGATCGCCGCCTTTGACCTTGTCCAACCAACCCTTGGCGGCCTGGCGCCCGTGCGTGCCCTCGGCGAAGCGCGCGAGGGCGCTCGCGAGGAGGTAGCGCTCGAGCTTGGGGTGGGGTCGCTTGGGCGAGTGATAGCGCGCTTCAAGGAGGGGCAGCGCGCGCGGATCGCGCGTGTTCGCGAGGGCCTCGGCGCCCATGACGCGCGCCCCGAGCGCTTCCCAGGGCAGGTAGCGCTCCCAGGTCTCGTGCGCTCTCTTCCAGGGATCGGGCTTTGGTTTGACCGGTGGCTTGGCCTGAGCGAACGCGGCGCCGGAGCCTATGGCGAGCGAGAACCAGAGCGTGACGAAGAGCCGGGGACCTGTGCTCACGAGCGCCTCCAAGCGAACCTTAAGGCTACCCGCCCGGCCGAGGCCGCGCGGGTTTCAGGCCGCTGCTCCGGGGTTCGCAGCTGAGACCGCGACAGGCGTAGAGTGGCGAGGTGCCCACTCCAGTCAGAGCTGCCAAGCGCCGGTGACGAGCCGCCTCCAACCGGGCAGCAGCTTCGGCGGCTTTGAGATCCTGGCCGTGCTCGGGTCTGGAGCCATGGGCGTGGTGTATCGGGCCCGAGACGGCGAGCTCAACCGCGACGTCGCGCTCAAGATCCCGACTTCGGCGGGCGACGGGGCGCGCTTTCAGCGCGAAGCGATCGCGACCGCGGCTCTTGATCACCCGGGGATCGTCCGGATCTACAGCCAGGGTGAGGAGCAAGGCACGCCCTACATTGCCTACGAGCTGGTCGAAGGCGCGACCACGCTGGAGGAGGTCGCGCCGACGCTCGACCAAGACGGGCGCGTGCGCTTGCTCCGTGACGCCGCCCTGGCCATGGGTCACGCCCACGGTCGAGGCGTGGTTCACCGCGACCTCAAACCGGATAACTTGCTCGTCGACACTGCGGGTCGGCTTCGAGTCGCCGACTTCGGACTCGGCCATGTGGCCAACGTCGAGGCCCTGACCAAGACGGGGACGCTGGTCGGAACTCCGCTCACCATGTCCCCCGAGCAGATCGCAGGCGATCGCTCGGCGATTGGCCCTCCGACCGACGTGTGGGGCCTCGGCGCGACGCTCTACTGGGCGCTGACGGGGGAGTTTCCGTTTCTCGCCGGGAGCGTCCTCGAGCTCGCAGGCATGGTCACCAGTGTGACTCCGCTCAAGCCGAGCGCTCTGACCCCTGAAGCGGGTCCCTACCTCGACGCGATCACGCTCAAAGCCCTCCGGAAGTCCCCGACCGACCGGTACGCGGACGGCGACGCCCTCGCTGCGGATCTCGATCGCTACCTCTCGGGCCTCCCGCCCGAGGGCGTGGTGCTACTCCGGCGGCGGATCCTCGTGCTCGTGCTCGCGCTCGGAGGCCTCTTGGCCCTCTGTGCCCTCGGATACTCGACTCTCAGCTCGCGGGGTCCCGAGGTCACCGCACCCACTTCCGCCCCTCAAGGAGGCGACTCAGACCTCCGCTCGCGGTATAAAGCCGCCCTGCTCCTTGCCGTAACCGGCAAGAAACACAGCGCCAAGCGAGAACTAGAGGTGATCGCTCGGAGCAATACGCCGCTCGGAGACGAGGTGCGAAGGCTCGAGCTCGTCCAGGCGAGCTCCGCCTGTGCGGACGCGCTGAGCTTGGCTGACGAGCCTTGGAGCAGATACGAGTCCCTCCGCGAGATCCTCGGCAGCACGCTCTCGGCTTCAACGGAGGCGGAGCCGCTCTGCGATCTCGCCTTCAGGCGCCTGATCAAGGCGGGCGACTGGCCGGGAGTCCTCAAGCTCCAGCGGGCTCGGCTCCCTCTGGGGCCCCGTGCTTTCGTCCGTCAAGCGGCGAGCGAGACTCACCATCTCAGGAGGAGTCGGGACGTCCCGCTCGCCCTGGCTCTGGACCTTCCGATTTCAGGGCGGGAACTCTTCGAGTCCCTCGAGATCGAGGAGCGCTGGAGCCGCTACCCTTCGGGCAGCGCGACTCCCCCCTTCCTGGCCCTCCTCCGCCGGACCGAAGCGACGAGGGTCAGGTATCTGCTCTCACCCTTCTCCGATCGCAGCCTCTCGGAAGCGCAGGGGCGCACCCTTCTCGAGCTCGCGAGCCGAGTCGAGGAGGCTTCGATTCGAGACATCGGCCTCCGCTACGTTTTGGAGACTCGCCTTCTTCAGATTCGCGTGGAGCTGGCGATAGGCGAGGCGCGGCCGAGTGATCTCTTGGAGAGAGCCTCGAAGCTGAGTCAAGCGGCCGCTGGCCAAGAAGGATACGGACCCCTCGTCGTCTCCCTCGCCGAGACCGAGCGCCAGCTTCTCTCCCGGATGCCCGACCCCTCGCCAGAGAGGATCCTAGGACTCTGGAGGAGGGCCGAGTTCGCTACACGGGGCCAGGACGCGCACACCGCGGTCGTGATCGGCTACATGCGGGATCTCGCGCTCTTCTCCAAGTGGGACGAAATCCACTCGTTCCTCTCGGAAGACGGAGCCGCGACGGAGCTCGCCGAGGCCCGACGGGTCGAGAGCTACCTCCGGTTGGCCGCCGCTGAAGCGAGCCTGCCAGCCTCCCCAAGTAGGGTCCTCGACCACCTCCGTCGCTACTCTTGGCTCTTCGTTAGCGGCGACCCCAACGGGGGGGGGCGGAAACTAGGCTTCAACTCAACCAAGCTCGAGCTGGGCTGGGCCAACTATTTCGGCGCTCAGGCGCACCTCCTTCTTGGAGAGGTCAAGCAGGCCCGGCAGGCCTTTGACAGGGTCGGCGGGGGCGGGATTTGGCATGGGGGCCTTCAGCGACTAGTTCGCCGCGAAGAGAGGTTCCTCTCCCTCCCTCCCTTGTCGGCTGTCACGGCCTATCGGCTCCGCTTCCTCGCGGAGGAGGATCCCGCCCGCGCGCCGCAGGCCATCCATGACGTTGGGGGACATTTTGCTCGAGCGGGCGAGTCACGAGAGGCCTTCAGTTGGTATGAGCGCGCCGCGGCCTTGGGCCTTCCCGAGGCGACTCATTCGGTCGGGAAGGCGCTGAGGGACGGACTCGGCGTTAAGCAGAATCATGGGAAAGCCGTCGCTTGCTTTCGCGCGGCCGCTGCGCAGGACGAGCGGGAGGCCATGTGTTCCCTTGCGGCCGCGCTTCGGGCTGGGCGCGGCGTAGAGAAGAACGAGAAGAAGGCGCTGGCCTGGTGGGTTCGCGCTGCAAAGCTGGGCAGCCCGCGGGCTCAGTATGAGCTTGGGAGGATCTATAACCTGGGGCAGGGCGTCGCCAAGGACCCCGCGAAGGCCACGGGGCTCTATCGTCAGGCAGCCCAGGGGGGAAGTCCGTTCGGGATGGCGGCCTTCGGGTTGCAGCTGGCGAGCGGGGCTGGCGTCAAACAGGACGAGGTGGCGGGATTTTCCTGGATTCGCAAGTCGGCCGCTCAGGGAAACACGTGGGGAATGTCCCTGCTGGCCTTACAGCTCACGAATGGACGAGGAACTGCTCAGGACCTGGTGAAAGGAACCGAGTGGTATCGGAAGGCTGCGGAGCTGGGTCACGTCTCGTCGATGGAGCACTTGGGACGCGCGTACGAAGACGGCCGGGGAGTCGCGAAGGACCCAAGACAGGCGGCGAATTGGTATCAGAAGGCCAGCAAGCGAGGGTCGACCTCCGGGCTGAACTCCCTCGGGCGTGTCCTCGCCTTTGTCCTGACCGAGCCCAAGGGGTGGGCGATGGCTGCCTCCTGCTTCAGTCGTGGGGCGAGCCAGGGCGACGCCCGGTCCATGTACAACCTCGGGCGTCTCTACAGCCTTGGGAGAGGGGTGTCTAAGGACGAGGCGCTGGGCACCCAGTGGATTCGCCGCGCAGCGGAGGCCGGTGACACAACGGCAATGGTCGAGGTCGGGATCGCGTTCGAAGCTGGCGAGGCGCCAAACTGGGTCAAGGCCGCCGATTCGTATCGCCGCGCGGCCGAGGGCGGGCAGTGCGCGGGAATGGTCCGCTGGGCTGCTTGCCTGGAGTTCGGGCGGGGAGTCCCCGCCGATAATGACCTCGCGCTCAAATGGCTGACGCGGGCCGAGCAAGAGGCCACCCTCGAGGAGAATCGCCAGGCCGCGAAGGCCGCGCTCAAGCGATTCCGCAACTGACTGCGAGCGCTCACCACGCCTTGGCGTCGCGGTTGGGATCCGCGCAGCCAACTACCGGGGGGAGGGGGCGTAAGCGCCGAAGGCAGCCAAGAGTTGCGCCGCTCCGGCCGCGACCGGCTCGCCGTGGCACATGACGACTCGCGAGAAGTCCCAGCTCGGCCAACGCGGCGTGGAGGCTGGGGGTCAGGTCGTTTGGAGAGTGGAGAAGCAGACCGTCTCCAACGGCGACGACGCTCATGGTGCGCGGGACCCAGAGCGGACCCCTCGAGCGCAGGTGTGTGCGGTGACTCCAGAGGCCTTCGGCAATGGGTCGCAGCACGTCCAAGCTCCAGTTGGGTCGCCCCATTGGACACTCCCTCCGATGAGTTCGCTGGTCCCATGGACCACGGCACGTATCCTTGGACGCATGGGGGTACAGCTCCTGAGGTTGATAAGCCTAATCCCAGAGGCCGTCCGTCTCTCCCGGACAGGCGGGCGGGGGTAAACCCCGCACCCTACAGATCGCAAGAGGGCCCCTCCGCAAGGCACCCGATTGGA
>JAESQQ010000819.1 GCA_016765095.1 Planctomycetota bacterium
AGGGGAGTGGACGATTGTGGGGTCTGCCACCGTGAGCGCGGACGGACTGTTCGTGGAGACTGATCCGGGCAGCGGAATCGTCGCTCCGGGTTGGCACGCGTTCCTTCCCGGAGTCTCTGGCAGTGGGGGCCCACCGGTTCCCCCTGGGACTCCGATCTTCGACGCACTGGGGAATCCAGTTGGAGTAGCGGGGTCTGGCGGTCCAAATGGCGAGCCACCTATCGGAGCCGACGGACTGCCGATTCCGACGCCCGGAACGCTGTTCGGCCCACCCTCTGCCGAGCCTGACCAGGGAGTTGGGAACGGCGACGGCAAGGGACCCGACGCGGAACCAAGCGAGGGCTGCCAGGTCACCTTCCACAACGGGGAGGAGCGAAGCGAGCGCGTTGACCTCGCGATTCCAGGGCGCGGCCAAATCCACTTCGAGCTGCGCAGGCGGTACAAGAGTCGGATCGTCTACAACGGACCTTTGGGCCATAACTGGGACTTCACCTACCACCAAAGCTTGTACGCGGACACCAACGGCGACATGGTCCGGCTGGACGGCTACGGCCACGTGGATCGTTGGGTCCGCCAGCCGAACGGGACCTATCAACCTCCCCGCGGCTATTGGTCCACGCTCAAGCGCAACGACGACGGCTCCTGGATCGTTCGCGAGCCCAGTGGATTCAAGCGCCACTACTTCGCCAACGGCCTCCTGCGAGCAAACGAAGACCGATTCGGGAACCGAATGCTCTTCGAATACGACGGCGCCGGACGGCTTGATCTCGTGATCGACGTCTACGGACGCGAGATCGACTTCGTCTGGGCAGTGGCGCCCGACGGCTTCGTCCGACTCTCGACCGTGACCGACTACGCGGGTCGCGAGGTTCGTTACACGTATGACACCCGCGGAGACTTGATCGAAGTTCGGAGCCCTGTCGTCGTGGGGACGAGCACCGGTAACGACTTCCCTCTTGGTCGCACGGAGCGCTACACATACACAAGCGGGTTCAGCGACGAGCGCTTGAATCACAACCTTGAGTCCGTAACGCTTCCCGAGGAGGTGGCCAAGGGTGGACCCCCTGTCCTCCAATGGACATACGGGACCAACCCCGCGGACCCCGACACCTACGACCGAGTCTTGACCTTGGTCACGGGCGGCACTAACGCCTCCGGCGTCGCCGCTGGAGGGACGAAGACCTTCGCCTATCAGAGTGTGACTCCGCCAGCGCCGGGACCCAATGCGGTGGTCCTCCGCGTGACCTACACCGACCGAAACCTCAACGTTACCGAGTATGGCTACAACGCGACCAATCAGGCCGTCGCGGTCCGGCAGCTAACGCGCGGCGTGCGGATTGGCGAGCCTGCGTTCTACGAAACGATCAATGAATACGACGTCGACGGACAGTTGGTGAGGCGTGTCTTCCCCGAGGGGAATGAAGTTCGCTATACCTATCAGACGGGTGCTCGCTCCGGCCAGCGCAATGTCGTCGAGCAGCGCTCGGTAGCAGGCCCCAGAGGCGGCGGTGAAGACCTCGTTACGACCTTCACCTACGAGCCGCTCTACAACCGGGTGGCGAGCGTCACCGACCCTCGCGGGAACGCCTCCGGCTACGTCGCCCCAATCGGCACTGTGTCCGCGGCCCGCTACACCTCGCGCGTGTTCTACGACTACCAGGAGCACTCAGATCCGGTCGATCAGGCCCTTGAGTTTGGAATCGACTTGAGCTCCGTGGCACGTGGGTTAGGAGATCTCAACGACGACGGACGCACCGACCAGAGCTCCGGCAACACGGTGCGTACAGAGGCTCCTACCGTCACGCTCTACCCAGGAGGACCGCTCTCTCAGCGTCTGGCGACGGCGATCCAGGAAATCGTGACTCAGACCCAATGGAACGACTCGGGCCAGCTCCTGGCGGCGATCGATCAAGAGGGCAACGTCACGACGACGGAGCACCACCCGGAGAATGACGCCGACGGAGACGGGATTCCGGTCTTCTCGATCTACGCAGACCTCCTCGGGTCTTCGCCAACTGGCTATATCCGAGGGCTCACCGCTGACGCGGCGGTGTCTCCACGAAGGACTTCGACGACGCCACCCGCAGCGCTCCGCTCCGAGATCCGCTACGACACGGTCGGCAACGTCGTCATGAGCCGAAACCCGCGGGGAATCGAGACTCACTTGGAGGTCACTGCGCTCAACGAGACGATCGTCGTCAAGCGGGGAGCCGATCTGACTGAGGCCCTTTTCCAGGGGGCCCTCCCCGTCGGGACAGCGTCCTTGGGGTACCTCACGCGCATGATCAGGGACCACAACGGACGGGTGATTCGGACCGAAGTCGAGAGTCGCGACGGGAATACGGTTGGTGTTGGGGCCTTCATTGAGCAGACGACCGTGTTTGACATTCTCAGCGACGCGGTGACGAGCAGGGTCGAAGTGGACGCGCAGACGACCCTGACTTCGCAATTGCGCTACGACGGGAATCAGAACCTGACGGAGGCCACTCTCCCGGAGGGCAACAAGGTTCGCATGGTCTACGACGAGCGAGACTTGGTCTTCACGACCACGCGGGGCTTCGGGGCGGCTGAGGCCAGCACCACTCGGCGGGACTACGACTTGAATGGCAACGCCGTTCGGCTGACGGACGCTGAGGACAACGACGGGGACTCGCTGCCCGAGTCGACTCTTCTCGCCTATGACGGGTTCGATCGTCTGCTGACGACGACGGACGCACTGGGGAATCAATCGGTCGCTCACTATGACGTGGCGAGCAATCTGATTCGGAGCCAGGTGTTTGGCCACGCAGCGGGACAGCCAGGGACGGCGAATGTGCTGCTGTCCGAAGCGACGGTGATTCATGACGAGCTGAATCGGGCCTGTGTGTCTCTGCAGAGCTTGTTCGTGAGTTCGGGCTTTACCGCAGCGCGGCCGCCGCAACTACTCGACGGAGATAGCGACGGTTGGGTTCAGACCGTGGTCGAGTTCGACGCGCTGAATCGGACCGTGTTCGTGGTCGAGGACGACGGGGAGGTCAGCGAGACGGTTTATGACGGCGTGAGTAGGCCGATTGAGTCGATTGACGCGTTGGGAAATCGATCGCTGACGGTCTATGACCGCAACAGCAATCCGGTTTCCTCGACGTCGGTCGAGGTCAGCCCGGAGGGGCTGGTGCCGACGGAGACGTTCACGACGCGCTATGTCTACGATCAACTCGACCGTCTCGTGCGAGCTACGGACAATGCTGGGCAGACGAGCAGGTTTGCTTACGACAGCCGCAACAACCTCGTGCAGAAGCGCGACCCAGAGGGCACGCTCACGGCGGACCCGCTGGGGTTGTTCCCGGGGCAGATCAACGGGCCTGGCAACAGCAAGACCTACGTCTACGACGGCCTGAATCGCATGATCCGCCAGGTCTGCGACCTCCGCGTCGGTGGGACGGGCGCGGGGGCGCTGGACACGAGCAACGCCTTCAACCCGGACGGGCAAGTCAGCCTCAGCTACGAGTTTGACGGCAACTCGCGGCTGACGGGAATCGTGGACGACAACGGGAACCGAACCCGCAACCGGTACGACGCGCTGAATCGCCGGATCACGCACATCTACGCGATCGACCAGGCGGATACCGGCGGGCGGCGCGAGCGCTTCGACTACGTGTAGCTTTTTGGGTATGTTACATATGGAAATTGTGCAAGAAAGGCTGGAGCGAGAATATAACCTTGATCTTATAACTTCG
>JAESQQ010000820.1 GCA_016765095.1 Planctomycetota bacterium
CAATTGCGCTGAGCTAGGGCTGAACGGTTACAACCGGGTAAACCCCGCACCCTACAGATCGCGAGAGGGCCCCTCCGCAATGCACCCGATTGGACGGCTCACAACACGCCTTGGTAGGGGCGGGGTTTACCCCCGCCCGGCCCCCAGACCTTGCCGCTCGGCCTCTCTGGAGCCTCCCGCGCACTTAACCGTAGCTACCTCAGGAGCTGTAAACCCCTCCCCTGCGAAAGGCATTGGGTGTATGTACCACAACTGCCTCAAGGCGCGCCCGCGATCGAGTTCATTCCGCTTTCGAAGGCAAAGCAGCTCAAAGCTTGTAGCTGCCCGAGTCGGTGATTGCTGGGAACCAGCCTTTGGGGAGGACTTGGACCGGGAGGTTTGGCTCCGCGTTGCGATAGGCGGTGTGCCAGCCGATGAGGTCGTCGCCACAGTCCGCCCCGAGCATTTCAGGCAGCTTGAATTTCGCCTTCTCGGCGTGCTTCAGGTAGAGGTTGAAGACCTTCCCTGCGAAGCTCTCGGCCACTTCCTTGTCCTTGGGGAACAGCGCGGTTGACTCTTGCTCGAGCCAGCCGCGGGAGCTGACGAGGTCCATGAAGGTCAGGAGTCCGAGCGTAGTTGCGGCGTGACCTTTGTTGACGAGCTCGAAGAATACGTCGCTGTCGACCTCGCTGTGGTCGGACTGCGTCGTGGCGGTGAGGTCCGCTCCGGCGGATCGGAACTCGCACTCGACCTTGCCGAGGGCGATGATGTCCCCGTTTTGAAGAAACGAGAGCCTGACTTGGGCCCCGTTGAGAAGCGTCCCAAAGCGACTTCCCTCGTCGCGAATCACCCAGCGGGTGTGGAATCGAATCAGGGTCGCGTGAAGGCGCGAGACCGAGCGGCTCAGGAGGCGAATCTTGCTCGCGTCGTCGCGCCCGACCGGAAGGACCTTGTCGTCGGGCGGGAGTGGAATCTCGCGGGTCTCCGGTTCGCCTTGGCGCACGAAGAGCGAGGCGGGGACCTTGGACTCGAGCGGGGTGATCTGGTCCGGGTAGCGACTCTGCGCGGTGTCCCACCAGGAGAGCCAAGCCTCGATGTCGTCGCCGAGGTTCTCGTGGCTGATCGTGAACAGGTAGTTTTGGACCCGACCCTTCTTGCGGCGGTGCAGCTTGGAGACCTTGTGCATGACGGTCTGGGTGATTTCGTCGCCGTAGCGCATCTTGAGGATCGTCTCGCCGTGCTCCATTCGCTCGCTCCAGCGCTCGGGCGCGAGGTCCTCGAGGAGTGAGAGCACGACGCGCTTGTCCCCCAGCTCGATCAGGATCTGGACAAAGGGCCAGGGGAGAGTTCGAACCGCGAGGTTGCTCGGCGATTGGTGGCGAGTCGTGATCGCGCGACCGAGGCCGCCGTCCTTGAACTCCACTGCGACCTTACCGAACTTGATCTGGTCTCCGCTCTTGAGGACCACGTTGCGGACGCGCATTCCGCCGACGAAGCTCCCGTAGGTGCTGCCGAGATCGGTCAGGACGAAGCCGGTCTTGCCACGCTCGAGGCGGGCGTGCTGGCGGGAGACCGAGCGGTCACGAATCGGAATGTCGCAGGCGTCGTCGCGCCCGATCAGGAAGCTCGTGCCGGGCAGGAGCGGGATCCGAGTGACTCCTTCGGCGGTCGCCAGCAGGAGTCGCGGAACTTCGACTTCGACTCCGTCGAGGACTTTCTGGAGGTCTGCGGCGGCCAGCTCGGCGCTCGAATAGCGGAACGTCCGGTTGACGGCGAGCATCCGGTAGATCGCGAGCTCAAGGTCTTGGGGGACGTCGACTGCCATTTCGCTGGGGGGAATCAGCTCCCCGCTCATGACGCGGCGAGAGATCGCTTGGGGGTTCTTGCCTGGGAAGGGAACCGTGCCCGTGATCAGGTGATAGAGGGTCGCGCCGGTGGAGAAGATGTCGCAGCGGGCGTCGACGCTGTGGTCGCCCCATTGTTCGGGCGCCATGTAGTGGGGCGTGCCGAGGATCTGGCCCGGCATCGAGAGGCCGTCGTCCGACTCGACGTTCTTGGCGAGGCCAAAGTCGAGGACTTTCACCTCGTTGGTGTGAGCGAGCAGGACATTGGCCGGCTTGATATCGCGGTGGATCACGCCCTCGCCGTGGGCGTTCGCGAGCGCGAGCAAAATGTCCCGCGCGACGCGCGCGGCCTCAAGCGGCGGGAGGAGCTCTTGCTGCTCAAGGAGCGCATCGAGGGGGGTCCCGTCTATGAACTCCATCACAATGTGGGGCTGGCTGCTCTCGCCTTCGACGCTGAAGATCCCGACTATGTTTGGGTGCTCGATTCGTTGAAGCACGTTCGCTTCGCGAAGGAAGCGCCCGCGCCAAGTCGGGTTCATGGCCTGCTCGGCGGCCAGGAACTTGATCACGACGATCAGGCCGTCTTCCTCGCGCTTGGCGATATAAACATCGCCCATGCCGCCTTGGCCGAGCTTCTTTTGCACGTAGCAGCCGCTAAAGACTTTGCCCACGATGGGGTCTTCGTTCGAGGCAGCGTCGTCGCCGACGAAGGTCGTGTCGAGGTCGTCCTCGGGTGCAATCGCGCCCATTTGATCGAGCGTGATCAGGTTCGTCTCGAGCAAGTAGTCGACGAAGTCAGGACCGCCTGCGGCCTCGAAGGCTTGCAATGCGTTGGAGGCGTCTTCCTCGGTGAGGATTCCGAGCTCTACGGCTCGCTGCGCAATTCCGGCGGCTTCGGACATATCCCTCAGGGATGGAGTGAGGGCCGCATCCTACATCTTGGGGGAGCCTCCGTGGCGCCGGGTGCGATTGGGCAGGAAGAGCTAGTTGACCCGGGTGTAGCGGCCGCGGCGCTCGGTCTGGAGCGTGTCGGCGGAGCTGCCGCGGCGGCCGACGTGAATGTGGGGACCGCCCGTGATCGTGCCGGGTCGGTGGTAGATCACCTCGAAGCCACCGTTTGCCAAGATCGTGCTCTTGTTGGTTCGGATCAGGTTGAACACGCTGCTCAGGGACATGCCAGAGACTTTGAAGTCTGCCGCTCGCCGGAGGAGGTGGAGGCTGGTCCGGCTGCCACCCCTTGGCACGTAGTTGCGGTCGCCAGAGGTCAGGATCACGCTTCGGCCTGACTTTCGTGCGATCCGCTCGAGGACCTGGCGGACGAGGGGGTCGGAGACCTTGTATCGCCCGTAGACCACTCGACCGTTGCCAGAGCCTTCGGCGGAGCCGCTGGTGGAGCTCGGCTCGCCGAGGTGGCGGCTCGCGACCCAGCCGGCCTTGCCCCCGCTGCGAATCCGACTCCAGTCGCCCTTCAGCTCGAGGACGTCGACGCGGGCTCCGCGGCGGAGCCGGCCGACGATTGGGGCGGAGGTGCTTGGCTCAGCGCGCAGGTTGAGGCTCGAGGCGGTGACCTGCTTCTTGCCGAGGGCGACCGTGTTGGCTTGACTGAGGGGGATCGCGTCTGCGGCGGGCGTAGTGGGCGTAGCACGGGGGGTGGGCGTGGCAGGCGTGCCCGGGGTAGCGGTGGTGCCCGGGGTGCCGGTGGTGCCGGGAGTAGTGGTGGTGCCCGGGGTAGTGGTGGTGCCGGGGGTAGTGGTGGTACCCGGGGTAGAAGGGGTGGTCTCTGAGGGCTTCCCTTGCAGTGCGCCTCGGAGAACCTCGGCCATGCCGGCGTTCTTGGCCTGCGGCTTCTTCTTCAGATACTTCCCATAGACCCAACCAGTCCGGATCTTGCCGTTGACCTTGGCTCGGATCTTTCGCCAGTTTCCTGAGCTCCCAATCACCTCTACGTCGTCTCCCGAGTCGATGGTCCCTAGCCTCCGGGTGCGGGAGTTTGGCCCTGAGCGGAGGTTCAGGCCCTGGCGACTGCTGACCGTACGCACGTCTGGAGCGCTTTGGGTGGACTCCGTCGGCTTGGTGTATCTCTTGAACACGTAGCCCGTGCGGTCTCCGATTCGAACCTTGAGCCAAGAGCCGCGCTGGCCCAGCACGGTGAGCTTGTCTCCACGGGTGAGGCTCTTGATCTTGGCTCCGTTGGGGCTCGAGCGCATGTTGAGGACGCTCGCCGAGACTTCGACTTCGTTAGCGAAGGTTGGGCTCACGACGAGGATCAGGAGCAGAGGCAGCGCAAAGAATCGATTCATTATCTTCTCCGAAACGCTTCTTTGCAAAACTCTGGCCAGCAGGCGAAATGCATAAAGGCATTGTGAACGACGCCAGAAGCGTTATTCATTTCAAATTCGTTTCAGTTCTGCACATCGTAAGACGAGAGAGCTTGAATGAGACGACTTTTCGCCGTCTATCGGATTCTTGGGATCCGCGGCTGCAAGCGTTACCGACTTCCTGGGGGATTGCCCCGGCCAGGCTCTACTTGCTCGTGGGGAATCCCCACAGAACGACGTTCGCCTGGTTCACGGCCGCCGACTCGTCGCAGGCCAGGCGGGCGATCACGCGCCCGACTTGGCCCGGTGTCATGGCGCCCTCGTGCTGGTCGGGGGCTGCGTCCTTGAGCATCTGGGTCTTGACCGAGGCTGGGCTGACCGCGACGACTCGAACTCCGTGAGCGGCGACCTCGGCCGCGAGCGCTTCGCTGAACGCGATCAGTCCGCCCTTGGTTGCGGCGTAGCCGACGAGGCCTGGGAACTTGGGAACTCCGGGAACGCCAGCGACGCTAGCGACGTTGAGGATCACGCCTCGCTTGGCGGGGATCATGTCCTCGAGTGCGAGTTGGGCGCAGCGGAGGGCGGCGCCCAGGTTGAGTTCGCTCATCCCGGCCCAGTCCTCGGGGCTGAGGTCCACAAACGGGCCGAGGTGGAGGCAGGCGGCGTTGTTGACCAGGATGTCGAGGGGTCCAAAGGCTTCCCGGGCGGCCCTAAAGGCGCGCTCGACTTCCGCGGGCTGACGCAGGTCACAGGCGACGCAGAGCGCTTCGCTCTCGAGCTCGGCGACTGCGAGCGCCACGCGCTGGAGGTCTTCGTGGGTTCGGGCGACGAGGGTCACCCGAGCGCCAAGTCGGGCCAGGTGGGCTGCGGTGCTCGCGCCGATTCCTCGGCTGGCGCCGGTCACGAGGGCTGCGCGTCCTTCGAGAGGTTTGGCTGAGTCGTTCAAAACAGCCTCCCTCGCCGGCCGTCTTCTCGCCCTCGCTCACCCTCGCGCTCGACGTCGACGACGCCAAGGAAGGGCGGGACCAGCCGTGCCAGGCGAATAATCTCGCTCCGGAAATGACGTCGTGTGTTGACGACTTCGAGGCGTGCTCTGGGCGCTGAGTCAGTCAAGTCGGCGAAGTCGCTCAGGTTGAAGTCCGGTTCGTCGCCCGCTGCGACGAGCAGGATCGGGATGCCTACCTCGCCCAGGCTCGGCGTATCAGAGGGACGCGAGGCGAGGTCCGGCGCGACGAGCAGCAGGCGATCCACGCGAGGGTCTTCTTTGGCGAGCTGGAGGGCGGCCCAGGCTCCTGAGTTGCAGCCCGCGACCGCGACGTGGGCGACGTCTGCGCTCTCGATCAAGAAGGTGACGCCTTCGGAGAGGTCCATGGCCGTCTGGCTGAGTGTCTCAGGGCGTTCGCCCTCGCTGGCGCCGACTCCCATGTAGTCCAGGCGGAGGCTGGCGCACCCGGACCTCGCGGCGGCATAGGCCAGCTCGTTGCTGAGCGGGCTCGCCATGCTTCCGCCCTCCCAGGGGAGCGGGGGGGCGATCAGGAGGGCGCCCAGCTTGCCTCGGAGGAAGATCCCGTCCAAGCAGTGGGGGCCGCGCGGAATGATCACCGCTCGTTCGAGTAGTTGTCCTCTAACTGCCATGCCCGCCATGATCCGCGTTGCAGCCCTCGTCGGCTAGGGCTGGGTGGTTGATCGGGTGCCTTGGAACTCTTCGCACCCGACTCGGGTGGAGTCCCTTGAGCACAAGGAGTCTCCCATGCGATTGAGGCGTTTCATTCAAGACGACGCTCCGGACGGGCCGGATCTGAGCCCAATGATCGACATTGTGTTCAACCTGTTGATCTTCTTCATGTGCGCGACCAAGTTCAAAACCGCAGAGGGCGCGATCGAGACCTACCTCCCCAAGGACCAGGGGCTCGAGGCGAGTCCGCTCTCCGAAGTCTTCGAGGAGGTCCGGGTCACGGTCTCCTGGCGGGAAGGTCAAGCGACGGTTCGCCTTGGAGCCAACTTGCTCTCGCGTCCGGGGGACTGGGACGTCGCCGATCGGAGCCTCTCACCGGTTTGGGGTCGCCTCGGGGACGGACTCCGGGAGTTGAAGGAGAGTCACACCGGGACCAAGCCCCTTCCCGTAACGCTCGACATTCGCCCAGACGTCCCTCACCAGTACGCCGTCTCGGCGCTCAACGAGGTCATCCGCGCCAAGATCAAGGAGGTCAAGTTCGCAGCTCCCGAGTTGTCCAATTAAGTCCGGTCATGACCAGACTTGCGCACGCCCCGGTGGCCGGCAACCGAGGAGCGGATAGGCTAGGGAGCGGGTTGTCCCGCGATCAGCGAAGTTGGGCCGCGCCTTGATCGAACAGAGTTGCCACAAGCTGAGGGTCGTCGGCGCAATGCTGGCCGGGCTCTTGAGCGTCTTGGCCGGAGAAGCCTCAGCTCAGGCAGCCAAGGATCTCGAGTTTCGCCGAGTCGACACCGGCTTCAACACCAACGCGTGTGCTCGAGATCGGGACGGCTTCCTCTGGCTGGGTACCACCCGGGGGCTCGTCAAATACGACGGCTACGCGTTCAGACGTTTTGCTTCGGGGCCGACATCGGTCTCGGGCAGCTTCGTTACAGCGGTCTTCCCAGACAGCCAGGGCTGGATTTGGGCTGGAAGCCCCGCAGGGGTCTCGGCCTACCACAAAGCCACGGACAGCTTTTCTCACTACCGACCGGACCCAGCCGACCCAGGCGCCATAGCAAGCGACTTCGTCAGTTACGGCAAGCAGAACGCCTTTGCGGAGGACCGGCGGGGACGGATCTGGATTGGCTCGCCCGCCGGGTTGGAGCGCTTCGACAAGGAGACCGGCAAGTTCGCCCACTTTGAAGAGGGACTGACGGATCCCGAGGTGTGGTCTCTCTTCGTCGATCGCGCAGGCCTGCTCTGGGCTGGCACCAGCCATGGCCTGCACTTGGTCGACCCCGACAGTGGGAAAGTCCTCAAGCGCTACCCGGCCGGCAAGGGCTCGAGCCAGCTTCGCGGAACCAACTTCAAGGCAATCCTCGAGGACGACGAGGGCGCGATTTGGATCGGCTCGTCGGATCAGGGAATCAGCCGTCTGAACTGTTCGAAGGAGACCTTCCGCAACTACAAACACGACCCCAAGGTCCCGACCAGCCTGAGCCACAATCGAGTTCACGATCTGGAGTTTGGACCCAAGGGGACGCTCTGGGTCGCGACCACAGATGGCGGCCTGAACTTGTTCGACCCCCTCACCGAGACCTTCTCTTCGGTAGGACACGACCCGGCCCAGCCACTGCGTGGACTCGCCGAGAACGACGTCGAGTCGGTCATGCGCGAGCCGGACGGGTCCATGTGGGTCGTCTGCCTGGGTGGCAATCTGTATCGCCACGACCCACTGCCCCGTCGTTTTCGGATCCACTCCTCAGAGATTGGCTCCAACAGATTGCACAGCGGCGGCTACATAGGTGGCTTGGTGGAGGACGCTCGAGGCTCGGTGTGGCTAGCCACGATGATTGGGTTGTCGCGCCATACGGTGACCACCAATACCTGGACCCACTATTTCCACGACCCGAAGGACCCCACGAGCCTCCCCCAGAACATGACCCAGTCCGTGATCTTCGATCGCGCCGGGCGGCTGTGGGTTTCGTCAGAGTCGTGGATCTTCGAGGTGGATCCAAGCACGGGGAAGGTCCTTCAGCGCCACAAGGCGACGGGCTGGCCGGCGAGTCCGATCCTGGATCGCACGCAGGACACGGTCATTTGGTACGCGTCCTTCAACGCGGGCCTGCTCAAGTTCGACACCCAAACGGGGAAGATCCAATTCTTCGACCCGGCCAGAATTCCTGAGATCAACCTCGTGGTCGACTTGCTTCAGCGCGAGGACGGCTGCATTTGGCTCTGCGTCATGGGCGGGGGCTTGACGCTCTTCGATCCCAAGTTGGGGAAGACCGTCACCCACTATGAACACGACCCCAAGGACACGACGACCCTAGACAGCAACACGGTCTACCAGCTCTATCGGGACTCAGTCGGGCGGCATTGGGTCGGGACTGAGGCCGGGCTGAGCCTGTTCGACCCAGAGGCCGGCACCTTCGAGCACTTGCCTTCGTACCCTCTCAGCTCCGTGGCCCAGATCGCCGAGGACTCGCGAGGCGGGCTGTGGCTCGCGGCCCTCTACGGCGGTGGCTTGGTTCAGTTCGAGCCGAGCACCCGGACCGCCAAGAGCTGCACGCTGCGGGTCGGCATTCCTCCTCGATTGGCCAGTTTCGGGAAGCCACTCAAGACCAAAGCCGGCGAAATGTGGTTCTACGGCCAGTCGATCGTCCGGTTCCGCCCGGAGCGGGTCAAGGCCACCGCCAAACGACCCAATCGAGCCCCGGTGTTCGTGACTTCTCTGAGCCAAAACGGTGTGCCTCTCGACTTGGGGAAGGCACCAGAGCTGGTCCACGAGCTGCGCCTCGAACACAGTCGCAATCGCTTCGAGTTCCAGGTGGCGCTCCTGAGTTATCGAGACCCGACCAACAATCAGTATCGGTACATTCTCGAGGGGCTGGATTCGGAGTGGTTCGAGGCCGGAAACAATCGCCAGGGTCGATACTCTGGATTGCCTGACGGGACCTACCTCCTGAGGGTCATGGGAGCGAATGAAGAGGGAACGTGGAGCGATCGCGTCGCCGAGTTGCGGGTCGTGGTCATTTCGCCCTGGTGGAGGACGACCGGATTTCGCGTCGCCCTGGGACTGCTCACTTTCGTCCTCGTGATCGGGGGCGCGCGGGGGTGGGCGCTCGCAGCCAGGCGACGCAATCAGCAGCTCGAGAAGGAGGTCGCCCTCCGAACAGCCGAACTCCAGGAGGCGAGCCAGGCCAAGAGCACCTTCCTCGCGACCATGAGCCACGAGATTCGGACACCCATGAACGCGATTCTCGGCTTCACCGAGCTCCTCGAGGAGGAGGCCACCGGTGAGCGGGAGCGCGGTCAGCTCGCGATCATTTCGTCGAGCAGCAGACTCTTGCTGGACTTGATCAACGACATCCTCGATCTATCGAAGATCGAAGCGGGGAAGACCGAGATCTTCCCTGGCCCCGCGTCACTCCTCGGGATCTTGGACGACCTGACCAACGCCTTCTCTCAGGAGGTCGCCAAAAAGAACCTGGAGATCCGCCGTGAGCTCGAGCCGGGCCTGCCCGGAACCGTCGTGATCGACGGGAGGCGCCTCCGCCAGGTCCTGTTCAATCTGGTGGGAAACGCGGTCAAGTTCACGCAGGAGGGCACGATTCGCTTGGCAGTCACGAGCGAGGGACACGCCGAACAGGGCAGGGTCAACCTGTCCCTGACGGTGGAAGACACGGGCGTGGGGATCCCCCAAGCCATACAGGAGCGCGTGTTTCAGCCCTTCACGCAGGGTGGCGAGGACAGTCGGGGGGGGACCGGTCTGGGGCTACCGATCGCTTGGGGCCTGGTTCGGGCAATGGGTGGAGAACTGTCGCTGGAGCGCTCTACCTCGGCTGGGTCGGTGTTCCGGGTGCTCCTGCCTGACGTGGAGATCGTGCAGGTGTCCTCCGGCGCTTCCTCGGAACTTCAGCTGGCTCGGATTCGATTCGACGCGAACGAAGTCCTCGTCGTTGACGACGTGGAACACAATCTCGAGTTGGTGCGGCGCCAGCTCGAGACCCTTGGACTCAGTTGTGTCGTCGTGGCAGACCGCGAGGAGGCCCTGCGCAAGGCCCGAGAACGCCCGCCCGCGCTGGTGCTGGTGGACCTGAGGCTCGAGGGGGCGAGCGGGACGGAGGTCGTCCGGGCGTTTAAGGAGGAGGACGGGCTCGAGGCAATTCCCTTCGTCGCTATGACCGCCTCGGTTCTCCCCGAGGCGGAGGACGAAGCCCTCCGGGCTGGCTGCGAGGGGTTCCTACGCAAGCCTCTCAGCAGAGCCTCGCTGATCCAGGAGCTCTGCCGCCATCTGCCTCACACTTCCACGGAGGCGGCTCCTCCAGCGAAGGACGCGTCCTCTCGAGCGGATCGTTCGGAAGCCGGCCCTGGCCCCCAAGCACCCCCGACCGAAGCCTCGGACAATCAGTCGATACCGATTTACGTGGACCCCGATCTGAAGGAGCTCGTACCCGGCTACCTCGAGCGCCAGCGATCGAACCTAGAGCGGATGCAGGTCGCCTTGGAGCGCGAAGACCTTCGCGAAGTCAGGGACATTGCCCACACCATGGCAGGCACCGGAGCGAACTACGGCTTCGGGCTCCTTTCCGTCACTTGCGGACGAGTGGAGATCGCCATTCACGAGCACGACACAGCTGAGGTTCGTGCTCTTCTGTCAAACCTCTCGGATTACCTCAAGCGGGTCACTCTGGTCTTCGAGGCGGACCCAGGCTCGGAGCCGGGGCCAAGTCAGGCGGGTACCCGCTGATCTGAGCAAGCGGGCTCAAGTCGGGGACCGTGTGGATCAGGAGCTCCCGACCGCCCGCGGCAACGCGCAACTCCCGCCCGAGGCGACCCAAAGCGTTCTCGGGGCGGTTCTGCCGCGGCAGAATTCACGGCCTGGCCGGAACTGGCTGCCGAGAACAAGGGGCAACTCGAAGGAGTTCAGCGGCCGAGTCGTTTGAGCTCGGCTCGTGCAGCCTGCCGAACTCTTGGCTCGTCGCTTTGGGCTGCGCCGCGATACCACTTCACGGCCTGCTCCAGGTCCTTGGCGACGCCAAGACCGTTCTCCAGCATGACGCCGAGGTTTGTCATGGCGCGGGTGTCGCCTCTCTCGGCGGCGCGGCGATACCACTCCACAGCCTGCTCCTCGTTCGTGGGGACGCCCCGGCCGTACTCCAGCATGAATCCGAGGTTTGTCATGGCGGTGGTGCTGCCCTTTTCGGCAGCGCGGCGATACCACTCGACAGCCTGCGCCTCGTTCCTGGCGACGCCTCGGCCGTTCTCCAGCATGAAGCCGAGGCTGATCATGCCGTCCACGTCGCCCTTCACGGCGGCGCGGCGATACCACTCCACGGCCTGCGCTTCGTCCTTGGCGACGCCGCTACCCCTCGCAATTGCCAGGCCGAGGTTCGTCATTGCGCGCGCGTCACCCTTCTCGGCGGCGCGGCGATGCCACTCCACGGCCTGCGCTTCGTTCCTGGCGACACCCCGGCCGTTTTCCAGCATGAGACCAAGGTTGGTCATGGCGTCCACGTCGCCTTTCACGGCGGCGCGGCGATACCACTCCACGGCCTGTGCTTCGTCCTTGGCAACGCCGCTACCCCTCGCCAGCATCCGGCCGAGGTTGGTCATGGCGCGCGCGTTGCCCCCTTCGGCGGCGCGGCGATACCACTCCACGGCCTGCGCCTCGTCCTTGGCGACGCCGCTACCCTGCGCCAGCATTACGCCCAGAAAGCCCATGGCGCCGGTGTGGCCCCGCTCAGCAGCCCGTCGATACAGAGCGGCGGCCTCTTCGAGACGTTGAGCCTTGATCGCAGCCCGCCCGGCTTCGTAGAGCGTGTCTGCGGATTGCGTATCTGCAGCCTGCGTATCGTCAGCTTGCGCGTCTGCGGATCGCGTGTCTGCCGTGGGGCTCGTCTTGGGAGCCGCCCCCATGGCTCCCGAGACACCCGCAATCACCACGCCACCACACACAGCGACGACTCCTGCGACCGCAAGCAGTCCCAATCGCCTCGAACTCGACGGGGCCTCCCCCGCGTGAAGGCAGTCTGCCAGGGCCTGCTTGAGCTCGGCCGCGCTCGCCCAGCGCGCGGCAGGCGCCTTCTCCAGGCAGCGCATGACGACCGACTCCAACTCGCGCGGCACCTCGGGCCGAAGCGACCGGAGGGACGGGGGCCTATCGTTCGCAGTCGCGGTGAGGATCGCGATCAAGCCCTCCCCCACGAAGGGTGCTCGTCCGCTCAGCGCGGCGTAGAGAGTCGCACCCAGTCCATACACGTCGGTCGCGGGACCCACCGCGTCCAGCCTGCCCTCCGCCTGCTCAGGCGCCCAGAACCCCGGCGTGCCCTGTAGCAATCCCGATTTCGTCAGCGCCTGGGTTTGGCCCTCGCGCTCCAAGTCCTTCGCCAGGCCGAAGTCGGTCAGCATTGCGGACCCGTTGAGCCCGAGCAACACGTTGCCTGGCTTCAGGTCTCGGTGCAGCACGCCCACGGCGTGAGCAGCTTCAAGTCCAGCCGCGAGCTGGGTCCCGAGTCGAACAGCCGCCGACGGCGAGAGGAGCGTCGTCCTGATCATGTCCTCAAGCGACCCAGCCGGGTGGAACGCCATGACCAGGTAGGGCGCGCCCTTGTCCTCCCCCACGTCTAGCAAGCGAACGACGTTGCCGTGCTCGACTTTCGCAAGCGCACGGGCCTCGCGATCGAAGCGTGTCCGCTGTTCAGGCGAGGCTTCGCGGCCCTTGAGGAGGACCTTGATCGCGACCTCTCGCCCGGTGTTCGGATCGCGGCCTTTGTAGACCCTGCCCATGCCACCGCGGCCGAGCTCTTCGAGGACTGCGTAGCGACCGATCTGCATCAGATCAGGCTATGCCGCACGACCAGATCGCGCGACGGCGGCGGATCGTCTTCGGCAGCCAGCTACTTGACGACTTCGTAGCGGTCCACGCGCGAGAAGTTGATCCAACTCAGGCGCTCCTCGCTGGTCCGGACTTGAATCCAGTCACCCTGCTGGGCGAGGACTAGGCCGGGAATCGCCGTGCCGTCCTGCACGAAGATCAGCCGCACGCCGACTTTGATCCCCGGCGGGGACACGGGCTGCGGCTGCGGCTTCGCTCCCCGAGCCTCTTCTTCCGCGTGGAATGCCTCTATCTGGGCAGCCTCGTGGTCCGTCCGAGCCTTCTCTGCGGCGAGCATTCGCTCGTGCTCTGCGCCCGCGCGGGCCTCGGCCTCAGCCTCGTGCTTCTCGGCCTCGATCCGCTTGAGGTGCTCGTCTTGTGCGAGCACCTCGAGCTTCTCCTGCTCCGCCGAGTTGGCCACGAAGAACACGCCGCTCGCGAGGGCCATGATCATGAGGCCCGCCAAGAGGAGTCCAGCCGCGAGCGCCGCGCCGCCGCTGCGCCCGCCCTGCCTCGCCCCTGTGCTGCCTGCCATATCGCCCGCCTCTCCGTGGAATCGCTCGCCGCAGGCTACTCTACTCCCGCTCCCTGGGACCGCAGGCAGCGGGAGGACCTATGCGAATCGCCTGGGCGAGCGACGTTCACTTCGACTTCGTGGAACGCGAGGACGTCGTGGCCTGGTGCCAGGAAATCGCTGGCGCCGGCGCCGAGGCCCTTCTGCTCGGGGGAGACATAGCCGACGCCCGCTCGCTGGAGGACTGGCTCGACCTCGTTCGGGAGCAGCTCAGCCCCCGACCGGTCTACTTCGTCCTCGGCAATCACGACTACTACCACGGGTCGATCGCAGACGTCCGCGCCATGGCCGGGGCCTCGCGCGCGGAGTGGCTCGCCAACGCCGGCCCGGTCTATCTCGACGAGCAGACCGCGCTCGTGGGAGTCGGCGGCTGGGGCGACGCTCGCGTCGGGAACTTCATAGAGAGCCCCGTGACCCTCAACGACTACGTCCTGATCAAAGAGCTGGCCGTCGCCAAGTTGGATCGGAGCCTGCTCCAGCCCCTCCTCGAAGCGGAGGGCGAGCGCGAGGCGAGCGTGCTCCGCGGCCCCCTTCAGGCTGCGCTCATGGCCCGCGAGCGTGTCCTGGTCTTGACACACGTCCCGCCCTTCCGCGCGGCCTGCTGGCACGAGGGGCAGACCTCCAACGACGACTGGGCGCCGGGGTTTGTGTGCGGGGCGACCGGTGCGCTCCTCCTCGCAGAGGCGGCGGCGCACCCCGATCGGGAGTTAACCGTCTTCTGCGGACACACGCACAGTCCCGGTTGGGCCCGCTCGGCGCCGAACCTCGTGACTCACACTCTGGGCGCAGAATACGGAGCGCCGGCCTTTGCGGTCTTCGAGACCGAGGGCCTCGGGAGCTTCAGCCCGCCCGGCGCCCCGCCCCGCGAGTGAGGCTCGCGACGGCCTCGCCGAGGCCTTCGAGCGTCAGGTTGAACATTGGGAACACCGTCTCAACGGCCTCGATCGTCGTCCCCTTCCAGAACCGCTTCGGCTCTGGGTTCAGCCAGGCGCTGCGAGGGTAGTTCTCCCGCAGGTGGCGTAGCCAACCGATCCCCTCGCGCTGGGCGCTGTCGCCGAGGTCGAGGGAGCCACCGCGCATCATGAGTTCGTAGGGCGCCATGAGCGCGTCCCCAACCACGATCAGCTTGTAGTGCTTGCCGCACTCCGCGAGCAGGTCGTTGACCCGGATCCGCTCCCGAAAGGCCTCGGTCTTGTAGAGGTGCCCGTAAATGCAGTTGTGGAAGTAGTAGCAGCGCAGCTCTTTGAAGTGGCTGGCCTTGCTCGCCGCGCTGAACAAGCGCGAGACGAGCTGGGCGTAAGGGTCCATGGATCCACCGACGTCCATGCAGAGGATCACGCGCGTATTGGGTCGTCGAGGAGGTCGCAGCACGACTTCCAGGTCACCCGCGTTCCGGGCCGTCGCGTCGATCGTGCCTTCGAGGTCGAGCTCGGGGATCCCCTCGCGGCCAAAGGCCCGCAGCTTGCGAAGCGCGACCGCCATTTGGCGGACGTCGAGGGTCAGGTCCGAGCGGTAGCCCGCGTAGGCCCGCGCGTCCGCGACCTTGATCGCGCTCCGGTGTTTGCCCGAGCCGCCGATCCGGTAGCCCTCGCGCGCCGCCTGACCGCCGTGGCCAAAGGGCGAGGTTCCGCCGGTCCCGATCCACTTGCTCCCGCCGTCGTGGCGTTCGTCCTGCTCTCGGAGCAGCTCCTCGAAGCGCTTGCGGAGCTCGTCGAGGTCGAGGGCCTCAAGCGCCTCGATCTCGCGGCGCTCGAACTCGACCGCTTCGCGGAGCCAGTCCCAGAGCTCTTCCTTGACCGCCTCTCGGTGGACCTCGATCCCCTTGAAGTGACTCAGGAACGCGTCGTCAAACGCGTCGAGGTGCGCCTCAGAGTGGACGCAGAGCGCGCGCGCGACGTGATAGAAGCCGTCGAGGCTGTTTCGGTGCAGACCCCGCGCGAGGGCCGTCGCCAGCGCGACCGCCTCTTGGGCGCCGACGGGGACCCGCCGACTCCGCAGCTCATAAATGAAGGGCACGAACACCCGGTCACTCTAAACCGGAGGGGCACGATCATGGATGGTCGCGCGGAAGCGTGTGGTGATCTGCAAGCTCTCTGACCGCGACCCTCATGATCGTGCCCTTCGGTTACTTATGGGAACGTATGTCCCTGGAGGGTGGCCCTCGGCGCCCGGGGTCTTACCGCACGATCCGAACGGTGCAATACAGCTCGTAGTCACAGAGGACCTGCTCAGGGAGCGAGCTTTCGTATCGCTCGCGGAGGATCGCTTCGAACCTTAGATAGCGGACGTCGCAGGAGTGTTGGATCAAACGGAGCACGACCCGAAGCTGGAGGACGCGCAGGACGTGGTTGCGAGCCCTAGCCTGGTTGGCGACCATGCGGCGATATCGGCTGATCTCTCGGGCGAGCCGCTCCTCCCACTCCTTCACGGCGCGCTGCTCGGCCTGCAGACACTTCTCCGCCCACTCACGAGCTTTCGTTTGGCGGCCATGCTGCTCCTCGGTCACGGCCAGGGCCAGAGCCGTCTGGAAGGCTTCGCCATAGCCTAGATAGGCCTTGCGATAGAAGCCCTCCTTGTTCGGCAGGTCTCGTGCTTGCCAGTAGCGCTCCGCGCTCGCGTAGTGCTCCCTGGACGCCTGATTCAGCTCCCGCGCTGACTTGCCTTGGAGCTCGAGTTGTCTCTTGTCGAGGTCGGTTGGGTGAGGGTCCTCTCCCGCGATGTCGACGTTGTAGGTCACGGCTCGGCCGCTGGAGGGAAAGAAGAGCTTGAAGGTCGTCACCCCTTCGCCTACACCTGAGACGAGGAACAGCGAGCGCCCCTCGACCTCGGGCAGGATCCACTCGACCTTCGCGACCGTGTCGTCGACGAGCAACGCTCCCTCAGGCTCCGGACTCGAATCGCTAGGCGCGCGGCTTGGCATCTGGGGTCGGTCGCCCGCCTCCCAGCTGACCGTGAACACGATTGCGCCGCCCACGTAAGTCGCAGACTCTTTCCCTACTTCCTGCGAGAGGGCGCTGCCAGCGGTCTGCGTCTGCGTGCTACCCCAGTCGGGCGGCGAGATCGCGGCGACGACTCCGGCCCCGACCAGCGCGCTCAGCGCGATCAGCGCGATCCGAAGAGGACGGGCAGCGGGCGCGGGAGGAAGGCGGCGGACTTGGACGAAGTTCGCTCCTTCACAGCCCGGCGCGGCGCAGCGCCCGTGCTCTTCGAAGCAGTCGCTGTGGCAAGGAGCCAGGCAGGCGGCGCAATAGACCGTCGTGTCTTCGTCGAGGTCGTCCTTGCAGTAGGTGCAGAGGAGGCGAATTCGGACGTCGGTCGGGAGGGGGCGGGGCGCGCCGACCTCCTCCTTGGCGATCCGCTCATGGAGGGCGGCGAGCACCTCGGGGGGCGGCGTCGGAAGTGGAGGCGCCGCGAGGGCACCCTCGAGGGCGGTTCGTTGGCCCTGACAGGCTTCGCAGTCCTCGAGGTGGTCAGAGAATCGCTTCGCGTCGAGCGGCTCTTCGATCAAGTCGTGGGTAGCGAGCAAGAACAGATCGGCTCCGGGACAGTCACTCACGGGCTCACCCCCAGTCGTTCGGCTTCTCGCCCGAGGTGTTCGAGCGCGGACTTCATGCGGTACTTTGCGGTTCGGAGCGAGCAGCCGAGCGCTTCTGCGACTTCGGCGTAGGTCAGCTCTTGATCGTGCTTGAGCAGGAACACGGCCCGCTCCGACGCCGGAATGCGTCCGATCGCGTCGCGCATGAGCTCGGCGGCCTCGCGCTGAGCGGCCACCTCGGGCGCGCTGCTCGTCTCCCGGGCGACCACTCGGAACGTGTCGGAGCCGTGCGGCTTCTCGCCCACGTGACTTCGCTTCTTGAGCAGGTCGAGGCTCACGTTTCGCGCGATCCGCAGGAGCCAAGGCCGGACCGCGCGGCCCTCCTCGAAGCGATCAAGCGCCTTGTAGAAGCGAAAGAAGGTCTCCTGAAGCGCGTCGAGGGCGGCGTGCTCGTCGCCCCGGTGCATGCCCCGCAGAAACGCGAACACTCCCCCCGCATGGCGGGCATAGAGTTCGTCGAAGGCGGCCGTGGCGGCTTGGCTGGCGCTCAGACAGCGCCCGATCAGCTCAGTGTCTGGCTCTCCGCTGTCCCCTGTTGGTTCCATACCACCTCCGCGCCACGCGCTTCACCCTGACATACGAGGGAAGCGGGCCCGGGGTGCAACAAGAACTAAGTCGGTGCCAAGACAACTTCGCGTTTCGCTCGTCCTCGACGCCGCGCTGCGTTCGGCTTCGGCCGCGGAGGGACTTCTCGGCCGATTCCCAGGGGCTTTGCGCCCAGCGTTGCCAAGCCAAGAAGGGAGGCCGTCTGTCCCGGACAGGCGGGCGGGGGTAAACCCCGCACCCTACAGATCGCAAGAGGGCCCTCCGCAAGGCACCCGATTGGACGGCTCACAACACGCCTTGGTAGGGGCGGGGGTAAACCGGGTAAACCCCGCACCCTACAGATCGCAAGAGGGCCCTCCGCAAGGCACCCGATTGGACGGCTCACAACACGCCTTGGTAGGGGCGGGGTTTACCCCCGCCCGCCCCCGAGGCCGCGCTTGATCGTTGTCACGTCAGCCGCTGTTGACCCACAGATTCTGCGGAAGCCGCTTCACTCCTTGGCCCCTCCTGAGCGGAGTCGCCGGCACTATCTAAATCTGTTAATAAAGCGGAGCACGATTCTGACCGGGGTCGCCTTCTTGGCGAAGGGGAGTCGTGAGACCACACTCTCGTGGCGACCCCTCAGAATCGTAGCCTCCGGTTTAAGAGATGCAGTTCAAGTCGTCCTTGTCGACCTTCTGCTCTCGGCCTTGGAACACGACCTTGGCCTTCGGGAAGCCCTCGCGGAGGAAGGTCACGGTCCCGATTCCAAAGGTCGGGTGGCGGACGCGAGCCCCGACGCCCATTTCGCCGGGCTGGAGGGTCCGAACCGCGATCTTCTTCTTGGCCGGGCCCTTTCGGGTCGTGGAGCCTGAAGCTCGTCGGCGCTTGGGTTTCGCTTCGACGATCGTCACCGAGCGCGGGCGGGCTGTGAAACGGACCTTGGTCGACGCCGTGGGGGCCTTGCGCGGAATCAAATGCAGGAGCGGTTCGACCTCTGCAGGCGGCTCGGGGAGATCGGTGACTTCTTGGATCAGGAGCACGAAGTCCGGCGGCGCGTCGGCCGTGGGCTCGTTGTCTTTGTCGAAGAAGCGCTCTTCTCGCTCCCAATCGAGCACACAGGCGGTGACCGAGTAGTTGCCGGGGTCAAGCGCGACGAGCTGACCCTGCTCGGGGATCGCGGAGAGCCGATCGCCAGCGCCGTCCGCGGGGAGCCGCTCGACCGGCCCCAGGAACACCTCTCGCTCCTCGCTGATCACGACGAGGGGGACCGCCTCAGATCGTCCCACGAGATATGGCTCTTCGTTCTCTGAGTCCAGGGCCTGGCCACAGCGAACCCGGTAGGTCCGGCTCGTCGCCGTGCCGGCGCTCATGGGCCAAACCGCAATGCGTCCGTCTGCTCGCTCGGCCGTCGCGAGCGGGCCGTCGGTCCGATACCAAGTCGAGGCAGCCTTGACGCGCGCGCGGATCCCGACGGGGTCGTAGAGCACGAGCAGGCCCATTTCGCTCTGGATCTCGAGGATTGGGCTAGAGGGAATCACGGCAGCTCCGGTCGGCAGGCTGCGACGACCCTACTCCTCCGCGCACGGCAAGCAAGGACGATTGAGGCTACGGTGATTCCCTCTACTTCGTCTTCATGCCTTGGACGTGGGTCCACCAGCGCTTCTGCATTCCGCTCCAGTCGGCCCCCTGCCAGAACTGCTTGAAGGCCTCCTTGCTGGGGGTCCCCGCCCGCAGAGCGGCGAGGTAGCGCTTGTAGCGGCTCTTGGTGCCGACCGTCGCGGCCAACTCGAAGAAGTGGACCATGCTCCAAGCCTGAGCGTATTTCGCCCACACGGCGCCGGAGTAGAACTCCTGGGGGGTCTCCTGCATGAGCTTCTGGAAGGGCATTGGGCGCCCGCCGTTGGACTTGACGAAGTAGAGCAGGTTGTCGAGACGTCCCTTGAGGATTAACCCCGTTCGGCCGACTCTGCCGCCTTGAATCTCGACCGCGCTCATGTATTCGGCCAAGCCCTCGTTGAGCCAGAACGGGATCGCGTTGTCGGGGACCAGTTGGTGCATGAACTGGTGGAACCCCTCGTGGAGGAGGACTTGGACCGTCTTGCGGCGTGACTTGTCGACTTTCTCCTCGAACAGGAGGAGCTGGCGGTAGCGAGGGAGGTAGCAGCCGAGCGTCGACTCGACCCGGTCGTTAATGCTCAGCTCGGAGTAGCCGTGATACCCCTCCTGGGTGTCGAAGATCAGGACCTTCGAGACCCGCTTGGGCCCGTTCTCGGGGAGCGGGAAGGTCTTCGCATAGTGGGCCCGACCGGCTTCCAGGAGGTCGGCGTATTCCTTGGCGGCCGTGGCCGAGACGTTGGTTTGGACGACGTAGTTCTCGCTCGTGGTCTCGAATCTCCGCGCCCAGGGCGGGCCGTTGATCACGTTTTGGACGTTTCGCGAGAACCCGATCAGCTCCTCCTGCCAGGGCGCTAGGGCGCGAGCCAACTCGAGATCTTCGAGCGCCACCTTCAACTTGTCTTGGGAGAACAGAACGAGTCCACGAGCGACGTAGCCGTCGGCTGAGCCCGGCGAGCTCTTGATCGCGGCCTGAGCTTGGGCGAGCGCCTCGTCGGGTCGCCCAATATCGAGTAAGACTCGAGCCCGAAAGGCCTGGGCTTCGTAGAAGCGTGGCGAGAGCCGGCAGGCGATCTCGAGGTCGCGCTCGGCCAGGAACGCGCTCCCGATCTTGTGAAAGAGCCGTGCGCGAACGTAGTAGGCCGCCGCGAACTCCGGGCTGAGGTGGATCGCGGTCCCAATGTTCTTGGCGACTTGATAGAGCTGGCGCCAGTCCTCGCTCCCGAGCTGCCCGACCGCCTTGCGGTAGGCCTTGAGCGCTTTGGGGGTCGCCTTCGAGAGCCCAAACTCGTCCTCGGCCGAGAGCGCCGTGTCGATCGGGCGCTGGGTTCCGCCGGTCGTGAACACAGGCAGCTCACCGCTGCGGCTGAGCGCCTTGAACAGGAGGGCGTCGAGTCGCGCGAAGGACTTTCGGAGCCAGGCGAAGCGGACGTGCCCCTTGAGCCTGACCTTGCTGAGTCGAATCTCGGCCGGCCTGCCGGGCCCGGCCCCGCCGACAAAGACTCGCGTCCCGTTCCAGCTTGGGGTCGGAATCTTGACGGCCATTCGGGTCTGACCGCTGGAGACGACCCGGAGCGAGTTACCGCGGATCACGATTCCGACTTGCGTACTTCCGGTCGGGCGAACGGCTTTCCGCTTCTCCTTGAGGGTCTCTAAGTTCCCGTTCCGATAGCGGTAGAGCCGCATAAAGCGGTGTTTGGGGTAGACCGAGACCAGGTACCAGAGCGCGTTTTCGCTGTCGGTGTCGAACCCGATTCCGAAGCAGCCGCCGTGATCGCCGCTGACTTTCTCGATCGTGGCCGAGAGGTCGCAGCGACCGTCGAAGCCGATCTCTTGGGTTCCGACCAAGAAGATCCCGCGCCCGGTGGCGACGAGCGCCCCGTCCTGAACCTTAGCGCTCGTCTTGCTAAAGGGGGTGAACGCCCAGTCTTTGCCCTCAGCCTCCTTCTTGAACGGGTAGTCGATCGTGACGCTCATGCCTTTGCGGGTGAACTTGCCGCGGAAGACCCGGGCGGCCTCCTCCAGGTTGGAGACGTTTGGAGTCTTCGACGCGAGGGATCCGTCGAGTTTGATCGCCGCGTTGAAGGCCTTGCGGGCCTGTTTGAAGTTGCGCTGACGGAGCGCCCAGAACCCGAGGCGGAGTTGGTCCTGGGCGTCGTCGGGTCGGACGCCGAGCATTCGGAGCTTGAGCGCGACGGCTGGGGGGACGGTGCTCCACGGCCGGGCGGCGGCGCCCTCGGTGGCGGTGACCCTGAAGCCTCGATCGTTGCGCGACTCCAGGACCGCACCGGTCAAGGCGAAGCCTTTGGCCAAGTTGAGGTTCAGCGGGGACTTGGCCGAGGCCGTCCTAGCTCGCTCGAGCTCAGCCCCGATCGCGCCGTCTCGGACTTTCTTCTCCCTGCGAATCTGCGCGCGGAGTTCTTCCGCCCGCTCGCGCCCCTTCGCGGCAGCCTGAATCGAAGCGGCGATCCTGTCCGGTGGCTCTTCCGGTGCCGCGTCGGGGCCCTTGAGGGAGAGGAGCACTTTCGCGACGGACTCGTCGAGGCCGGTCCCTGCTAGGTCGTCGCGATACTTGGCTTGAAAGACCTCGAGGTCTTTGGCTGCGGCGAGCGGGTCCTCCTCCATGGCCTTGCGAGCCAAGTCGACGGCTGCCTGGGCGAGCTTCTGGAGCGCATTGAGCCGAACTCGCTGGGCTTTGGCGTGGCCTTTGGGCGCGTCGCGCAGCAACTCGAAGGCCTGGGCGGCGTCACCGTCCTTGAGCAGTGACATGGCCTGGACGAGGTTCTGAAGCGCGGCCAGGCCTGGGTAGAGGTCGTCGGGAAAGTCGACGTGCCAGCCGTCTTGTTCCTGGGAGAACTCGACGCGGACCTCGAATTGGATTCGATCGGCAGCCAAGCGGAGCATGGCGGTGCCGCCTTTCCCCTGGCCGCGGAACTTGGTCAGGTTGCGGAGCCGGAGCGAGGTCGGGATCTCGACGAGGTCGCTGTAGTACCTGCTCCAGTTCTTACCGCCAAGAAGCTCGACGAGGGCCGCTTCGTCTGTCGGGAGGTCGCTCGGGAGGCCGAGCTCCTTGCAGGTCGCGGCGTGACGCTTCGCGTCGGCGTGCTTGGCGCGATCGAAAGTCAGGGCCAAGAGCCGGGCGCGCCCTCGCTTGGTGAGGGCGGTCTGAATCAGCTCGACGTCCTTGAGCCCGTCCCTGCCAAACCCGCGCGTGAGCGTGGCGAAGGCTGCTCGACCGTTGGCGAGGCTCCGCTTGGGCGGAGCTCTGCGCGTCGGTGTCGTGCGGGGTTTCTTGGTTCGAGAGGGCGTGGGGCTGGATTGACGAACCGGCCGCTTTCTCTTCTTCGGCTTGTCGTCAGAGCGAAGGACGAGGAACCCGCCGATCAGGAGGAGAACCCCAGCCACCGCGCCGATCGCGGCCATGACCTTGGGGTCGAGTCCGGCCCCAGCGCGAGGCTCGTCGTCGAACTCGTCGTCGGGGAGGGTTTGGGCGCGGCGTGAGGAGGTTCGGCGGAGGGACTTGTTGCGGCCAGACGACGCACGACCGACCCGCGAGGAGCCGCGGCGCACGGGCTCCTCGGGCTCGTCGTCTTCGTCGTCGTCGAAGTCTTCCTCCGGCTCCTGTTCTTCGGGCTCGTCGTCGGGGAGAAGGTCGAGTCCGCCGGACGGGGCGGCTGGGGGTTGGGCCGCAGGAGCCTGGGGCGCGCTGAGCGAGACCGCCGAGACCGGCGTGACGGAGACCGGCGTGACGGAGACCGGCGTGACGGAGACCGGCGTGACGGAGACCGGCGTGACGGAGACCGGCGTGACGGAGACCGGCGTGACGG